>CANFLP010000086.1 GCA_947447835.1 Bacteroidota bacterium | reverse complement strand
TTTGATGGCCGTGGTGGACCACCAAGTAGAGGTGGTGGTAAAACACACCAGTTTTATGCTTCAATGGGAAATTTAGTAGAGAATGAAGAAATTCAAGTTACCATACAAGGTCAAACCATTACTTCCAATTTTGGCACCATCCATTCATCTCAATATAATTTAGAGCAACTATTAAGTGCAGGTGTTAGCCATGAATTATTTGCAGATACTAAATTACAATTATCTCAACAGGACCGTTTAATATTGGAAGAATTGGGAAGCATTAGTTACCAATCCTATCAACAATTAAAAGAGCATCCCTTGTTCTTACCCTATTTGCAAAAATTTAGCCCTTTAAATTATTATAGCAAAAGTAATATCGCTAGCCGTCCAGCCAAAAGAGGTGCGGGTAATACATTAAAATTTGAAGACTTGCGCGCTATACCATTTGTTGGGAGCTGGAGTCAGTTAAAACAAAATGTACCAGGATTCTTTGGCGTAGGAACAGCATTACAAGTAATGAAGGAAAAAGGAATGTGGAAGGAAGTGCAATCACTTTTTAACAATATTGGATTCTTTAAAACCTTGATAGACAATAGCATGATGAGTATGGTAAAATCTAGTTTTGCCATTACCAAATACATTGACAATGATCCTGAGTATAGCGAAATTTGGAATATTATTAAAGAAGAGTTTAAGCTTACTACACAACTATATTTAGAGTTAAGTAATACCAACAGTTTAATGGAAAATGATACTGTTGCAAAACACTCTATATTATTAAGAGACAGAATTGTATTGCCTTTACTTACTTTGCAACAGTATGCGTTGTGTAGAGTACAAGAGCCAAACATTGATCCTACTCTAAAAGTGTCTTATGAAAAATTGTTAACCAGAACCATGTTTGGTATTATTAACGCGGCTCGTAATTCTGCGTAATGATTACGCTTATTTATTGCAACTATTTTCGGCTAATTTTTACACTTAAACAGGCGCTTTAGTGTCCTTCCATTTCCACAAATGTAAACAAGCATAGGTTTTATAGGGCGACCATGTCAAAGATTTTTTAATCATTTTAGCTTGAAGCTCTTTTTTAGTCTCATACTTAATATTGTATAGTCTAATCATAGCCTGTTGTATGCCTAAATCGTCAACAGCAAATACATTTTCGTGGCCTAGGCTAAACATCAAAAGCATTTCAACCGTCCATCTACCAACCCCTTTAATTTGCGTCAGTAACTCAATCACTTGTTCGGGTTCCATTGAGTACAATTGTTTATCAGTAATTTTTTGATCCAAAAAAAACTGTGCAACATTTTGTACATAAGCCACTTTTGAATTACTCAAACCAATGCTTCTTAATACAATGGGGTCTGTTGCTAACACCTGCGCACAACTAGGTTCCTTGCCATCATACAAATTTAAAAAACGATCAAATATGATTTTAGCCACCTTGGTACTTAATTGTTGGCTAATAATACTTGCTATTAAGCGAATGGGCGTGTTTTTACGACGCTTAAGTTCGTGCGTATCCTCATTTAATAAGGCAGCTAATTTTGTGTCTTTCTTTAAATGCGCTTTATAACTCATACGCACAAATTAGGGAGATTTATTTATTTATCTTAACTTTTGATTCAATTAAAATACAGATAACAATAATTTCAATTTTATCTAAATGTAAACAACATCATTATGAAAAAATATTTCACCATTTTAGCGATATTCTTTTTTCAGCTTTCAATGGCTCAAAACAGCGATGTCAAAGCAATTCAATCTATACTGGACAATCAAACAAAGTTTTGGAATAAAGGCGATCTAACTAATTTTATGGCGGGTTATTTACAGAGTGACAGTCTTGTATTTATTGGGAAAGCTGGACCAACATATGGATACGCAAATACATTAGCTAACTATAAAAAAAGCTACCCTGATACAAGCCATATGGGTAAATTACATTTTGATATTGTTAGTATCAAGCCCTTAAATACAGACCATTATTTTGTAATAGGCAAATGGTATTTAGACCGAACCGTTGGCAACGTAAATGGGATATTTACTTTAATCCTTAGAAAAACAAAAGACGGTTGGAAAATTATTGCAGACCATAGTAGTTAAGCCAATAAACAACTTGTAGGCCCAATAAAGTATTAATCTAAACTTTGTTTGTTAGCAGCGGCCGCTTTTAATAAGCGATCAAATTGTGCAGGAGTAAGGTCGTTGTAAAAATAATAAACCGGATCAACCTTGGTACCTCTTTTAATAACTTCATAGTGACAGTGAGGGCCCGTACTCTTTCCTGTGCTACCAATGTATCCGATAACTTCACCACGTTTTATAGATTGGCCAACCTTAGCTTTTACTTTAACCATATGCCCGTATAAGGTTTGGTAGCCATATCCATGATTAATCACAACCTTATTGCCATATCCATCTGTGCTAAATCCAGCAGCTTGCACCACTCCATCTGCTGTTGCATAAATAGGTGTACCTGAAGGTGCTGTAAAATCTAAACCTTGGTGAAAACGAAAATCTTTATAAACTGGATCAATACGATATCCAAAGCTTCCACCTATTCTATTTAAATTTTTATTACTTACGGGTTGAATAGCAGGAATCGCTTTTAATAGTTTCTCTTTGTTTTTAACCATATTGGTAATTTCAACAAAAGAGGTTCCTTGGTAAGCCATTCTTAAACTTAAATTATTCAATTGACCAATCATATTCTTGATAAGATCGGTATTGGAAAGATTTTGAATTAAACGTACTTCCTTTTTGCCTTCCATTTCTTTAACCCGAGCACTATCTGGAATTGGATCGGCTTCGAAGATGGATCTATACACGTCGTTATCTCTATTCTCTAACTCAGACATCTGAAGCTCTAATTGCTTTACACGATCTTGTAATACACTATAACTTTCCCTATAAGCGTCATTTTGTTGACGTAACAACTTTTCCTTAGGAGAGTCAATATATTGGAAAATAAGAATAACAATGATAATCCCGGTTACTATTGATGCTGCAATAAAGCCAAATAACTGTAATAAACGGACCCTAAGAGGCACTTCGATTTTCTCAAATCGTAGGGTATGTGTATTAAAGAAGTATTTAATTTTCTTCATTTGAAAAGCGGCTTCAGTTTCTTACCTTTGGGGACCTTAAAAAACCTTACAAATATAGCTTTTAAGGGGAACAAAGCCTAAAATATAGTCACATGATGAAGAGTTCAGAAATTAGACAGCAGTTTTTAGATTTTTTTGCATCCAAAGGACATGCCATTGTACCATCGGCACCCATTGTTGTAAAAAATGACCCTACCCTTTTATTCACGAATGCAGGGATGAATCAGTTTAAAGATTATTTTTTAGGTAATCAAACACCCGCACATTCAAGAATTGCTGATACGCAAAAATGTCTACGTGTTAGTGGAAAGCATAATGACTTAGAAGAAGTGGGTGTTGACACTTACCATCATACCATGTTTGAAATGTTGGGTAATTGGAGCTTTGGTGACTATTTTAAAAAAGAAGCAATTGAATGGAGTTGGGAATTATTAACCAAGGTTTATAAAATTAATCCAGATAGATTATATGTAACTGTATTTGAAGGAGATCCTTCTGAAAATTTACCACAATCTAGTGAAGCATTAGCAGAGTGGAGGAAATGGGTGCCTGATGAAAAAATTATTTTCGGAAATAAGAAAGATAATTTCTGGGAGATGGGTGACACAGGACCTTGCGGACCATGTAGTGAAGTGCATGTAGACATGCGCTCAGCATCAGAGATTGCAAAAATTCCAGGAAGAGATTTAGTCAATAAAGATCATCCTCAAGTAATTGAAATTTGGAATAATGTATTTATTCAATACAATCGAAAGAAAGACGGAAGCCTAGAAGCCTTGCCTAATAAGCATGTTGACACAGGTATGGGATTTGAAAGATTAGTACGTGTGATACAAAATAAAACAAGTAACTACGATTCTGATGTATTCACAGGAACTATTGAAGAAGTAGCTAAAATCACGGGGCAGACCTATGATTTTAGTGATAGCAAACAAGCTGTTGCATTTAGAGTTATTGCCGATCATATTCGCGCCATTGCATTTACTATTGCTGACGGTCAATTACCAGCAAATACTGGAGCGGGTTATGTAATCAGAAGAATTTTAAGAAGAGCTGTTAGATACTATTATTCCTACTTGGATTATAAGCAACCATTGCTTCACCAGTTAATGCCATTACTAGCAAAACAATTTGAGAACGTGTTCCCTGAATTAAATGGTCAATTAGAATTTGTAAGCAAAGTAGTTAAGGAAGAAGAGGAAGGATTTTTGAGAACTTTAGAAAAAGGATTAAAGAGAATTGATGATATTACAAACACACATGCAAAGGGTGATACTATTGAAGGTAAATTAGTATTTGAATTGTTTGACACTTTTGGTTTTCCAGTAGACTTGACAAGATTAATCGCAAGCGAGCACGGATTAAATGTAGACGAAGCAGGATTTGAGAAGGAAATGCAGCAACAAAAAGACCGAAGCCGAGCTGCTACAGCCATTGATACTGGTGACTGGATTCAAGTGGGTGCTGACGAAGAAACAAAATTCATTGGGTATACCGATACCGTTACAGATACAAAAATTGTTAAATATCGAAACGTAAAAGCAAAGGGAAAAGAAGCCTACCAATGGGTATTAGCTGCTACTCCATTTTATGCTGAAAGCGGTGGTCAAATAGGTGATAAAGGTATTTTTGAATTTGAGGATGGCACTAAATTAGAAGTAACAGATACTAAGAAAGAGAATAATTTATTTATCCATTTTACAGATACCCTTCCAACAAATATTGGCAGTTCGGTTAAAGCTACTGTTGATGCTACTCAAAGAAAAAATACAACCGTACACCATTCTGCCACACACTTATTACATGCAGCACTTAGAAATATCTTAGGAAAGCATGTAGCACAAAAAGGAAGTTTAGTAAATGCAGAACAATTACGTTTTGACTTTTCGCATTTTGCAAAAATGACAGATGCGGAAATTACAGCAGTAGAGAAAATGGTGAATGATAAGATCAAAGAAAATGTTCCAGTTGTTATAAAAGAAATGAGCAAGGACGAAGCCATTGCATTAGGTGCTATGGCTTTGTTTGGAGAAAAATACGGGGATAAAGTACGTGTAGTAGTAATGGATCCAGCCTATTCAATTGAGTTATGTGGTGGTACACATGTTGGACATACTGGCGAAATAGAGCACTTTGTTTTAAAGTCAGAATCCTCTGTGGCTGCAGGTGTAAGAAGAATAGAAGCAGTTGTAGGAAGTGCTGCAAATGCGTATTTAACCGATGTAAAAGAAAAATTACACAAGCAAATTGTCCAATTAACCGAAGCCTGCGCAAACATTGCGGTTAAATTAGCAATTGCTTTTAAAGCACCGGAATGGAATGAAAATTCAAGTGTAGATATTCTAAATGATACCATTGCAGAATTGCAAGCCAATCAAAAAGAATTGAATAAGAAGATTGAAAGTCAAGAAGCCTTAATGGTGAATAGTTTGGTGGAAGAATTTACAAGCAAATTCACGGACAAAAATGGTATTGCATTTTTAGGCGCTCAGGTAAATTTAAATAGTGCAGACAATCTTAAAAAACTAGCACAACTATTAAGCGCAACACAAACTAAAGCAGTAATTGTTTTGGTAAATACTATTGATGGAAAAGCCGCAGTAGCTTTATCAATTAGCGAAAGCTTAGTGCAAGAAAAAGGATGGCAGGCACCACAAATTATCAAAGATAAAATTGCGCCATTTATTAAAGGTGGCGGAGGTGGCCAAAAAACTTTGGCTTCTGCTGGTGGACAGGATGCTACCCAATTAGATAAAGTGATTGAGGCAGTTAGTGCAATGTTATAAATGTATAAAACCCTAAATCTGAAATAAGTAGTTGAATAGGAAGGCCTTAGAAATACCGACAAGGGTTCTAAGGCCTTTTTTATAGTTTAATTTTTAATAATATTTAACATTTCCGAATAGTTTCGTAGTTAATATTTTTACTTATTTTTGATCTACAAAACATTTCGTAATAAACTTGAATTTATGATAAAACAAATTGCATGCATTCTATTAATGAGCACTGGATTAATGGTTAATGCACAAAACAAGGAAGTAAGAATTATTAAAAAATCTGGTAAGGGAAACATAACCACTATAGACAGTAATGTGAATGTGAGTGTCAACATTGATACGAACATTAATACCAATGTGAATTTATCTATAGTAGTGGATGGAGATAAGATTACCATCAATGGGAAGCCTGCAGATAAGAATGATCCTAGATTAAAAATGATGGGTAAGTCCCGTATTATCAAATCAGGAAAAGGTAAGGCAAGCCCAATGATTATAGAAGATTTTGACGATGAGGTTATCGCAATGCCCAATGATGATATGTCTAGCGACGATGTCATAGATATGATGGCACCACCTGTAAATGAAGCATTCTTAGGGGTTATGACAGAGGCTGCAGAAAAAGGAGCAAAAGTAACTACAGTAAGCGAAGCAAGTCCTGCATCAAAGGCTGGCTTAAAACAAGATGATATTATTGTTAAAATAAATGAGCAAACCATTGATGGACCAAAAGCATTGTATGATGCAATAGGACAATCAAAACCAGAAGATAAAGTAACTATCACTTATATCCGTGAGGGAAAAGAAGCAAAAACCACTGCCGAATTAGTAAAAAACAAAGCAGCAGATACAAAGCAAGGTTTTACAATGATAACACCAAATGGAAAGATGCCAAACAACCTACGTAGAGGATTTAGAATTAGCCCTGATCAAAATTTCAATTTTGAAATGCCTGAATTACCAGCACTAGATGGTATCATGAAGCGCATGGATAAAAAACCAAAATTAGGAATCTCTATTGAAGATCTTGAATCAGGAGAGGGTGTTAAAATTAAGAGTGTAACTGCAACTTCACCAGCTGAAAAAGCAGGATTAAAGGCAAATGATGTCATTACACAATTTGACAATAAAAAGGTAACGGATGTTAGCGATTTGAAATGGGAATATTTACAAGAAGGTCAAATTTTAAAATTCACTATACAACGTAATGGCGAAAAGAAAAACGTTGAGGTTAAAATTCCTAAAAAACTAAAATCGGCCGATTTATAATACTTAGCCAATTCATATAATTACCAATGCCCTCTATCCTCAATAGAGGGCATTTTTATGTACTTTTGTCCTATGGCACATTCTGATAAATACGAGGCAGTCATTGGCTTAGAAATTCACGCACAATTATCAACAGCGAGTAAGCTATTTTGCGGTGACGCAACTAGTTTTGGAGCGGAACCTAATACACATGTTAGCCCAATCACTTTAGGACATCCTGGTACCCTTCCTAAAACCAATACAAAAGCAGTAGAGTATGCCATCAAAATGGGATTGGCTTGTGGCTGTAGTATAGCAGAGGATAATTATTTTGCACGCAAAAACTACTTTTACCCAGACTTACCAAAAGGTTATCAAATTTCACAACACACTAC
>CANFLP010000085.1 GCA_947447835.1 Bacteroidota bacterium | reverse complement strand
TCCACGTCAGATACATGTGTACAAACAGTATCCAAGAAGTGACGGTCGTGACTTACCACCAATACAATATTTTCGTAGTCAGCTAAAAAGTTTTCCAACCAACCAATTGTTTCAATATCCAAACCGTTGGTAGGTTCATCCAGTAATAATATATCTGGGTTCCCAAATAATGATTGCGCTAACAACACACGCAATTTAAAGTTACTTGGAATATCTTTCATCAATGACTGATGCATATCTTCTTTAACACCCAAATCGCTCAATAAACTTGCAGCATTACTCTCTGCTTCGTATCCACCCATCTCACCAAATTCAGCTTCTAATTCACCTGCTTTTAATCCATCCTCTTCAGTAAAATCTTCTTTCGCATACAAAGCATCTTTTGCATGCATCACATCCCACATACGCTTATGCCCTTGCATCACAGTATTCAAAACCGTTTGCTCATCAAACTCAAATTGGTTTTGTTTTAAGAATGACATACGCTCTCCTGGCGTAATTTCCACCATACCCTTAGTAGGCTCAATTTCACCGCTTAATATTTTTAAGAAAGTAGACTTACCGGCACCATTAGCACCAATAATACCATAGCAATTTCCTTTAGTGAAACTAATATTCACTTCGTCGAATAAAACCCTTTTACCAAAGGATAAAGTAATGTTTCTAGCACTGATCATATATGTACAATAATTTGAGGTCGCAAAGTTAAGCTATTTAAGCTTACCAATTAGAACGAGCTGTGGCAGATACCGAAAGGTTATCAAAAGCCCCTGCTACGTATTTATAATGCGCTGTAATAGCAATCATTGCAGCGTTATCGGTACAGAATTCAAAATCAGGTAGATATACCTTGGATTGTGTCTTTTTACCCATTTCTAATAAGCCAGCCCTTAGGCCCGAATTGGCACTTACTCCGCCAGCAATACAAATTTCACGGATACCCGTTTGTTGAATTGCTTTTTTTAATTTACGCATTAAAATTTCTACAATTGTGTATTGAACCGATGCACATAAGTCGTTTAAATTAGCTTCGATAAAACCGGGTTCTTGCTTTTGTAAAAAATATAAAACACTGGTTTTTAAACCGCTAAATGAATAGTTTAATTCAGGTACTTGAGGCTTTGCAAATTCAAAGGCTTTTGGATTTCCTTGTTGCGCTAATTTATCTAGAACAGGGCCGCCTGGATAAGTAAGGCCTAATATTTTCGAAATTTTGTCAAAGGCTTCACCGGCAGCATCATCAATGGTTTCACCTAAAATAATTAAGTCAGCTGGACTGTTGCATTGTACAATTTGAGTGTGTCCACCGCTAACTGTTAAACACAAAAATGGGAATCCAGGACGCTGTTCCGAAATTAAATTCGCCAACACATGCGCTTGCATATGATGCACTGATATCAATGGTTTTCCAAGTGTTAATGCTAATGATTTTGCAAATTGTGCTCCCACTAATAAGCTTCCAATTAATCCCGGAGCTTGTGTAAAAGCAATGGCATCCAACTGGGCTAATCTTTCGGCATGCGTTAAATTCGGGAAGGCCGTTTTTAAAGATTCATCTACTACTGGAACGATGTTTTCCATGTGAGCTCTGCTCGCTAATTCGGGAACAACCCCTCCAAATTTTTCATGTACCGATTGATTGGCAATATAATTAGACAGTATTTTTCCATCTACAATTACAGATGCAGCTGTTTCGTCACAAGACGATTCAATAGCTAATATGGTAATAGGTTTTTGAGACACTGCGCGAAGTTAATCAAAAGAGACTGTTTAATGAACCTCATCATGAAATTCAATAACTATGACTACTTAGTTCTGATTGCTTCAACCGGATTCATTTTAGCTGCAATAGATGCTGGTATGATACCAGAAATGATCCCTAAAATAATACAGATACTTAGCGCTAGGAATATAATACTAGGTGCAATGAATATTGGGAAAGGTAAAACTGCGCCAAGTGCTACTGTGAGCAACCAGACCAGGAATAACCCTACTAAACCTCCAATAATACATAAGAAAGCACTTTCTAAAAGGAACTCATACAATATTGTACTGCTCTTTGCGCCTAATGCTTTTTTAAGACCAATTTGACTTGTTCTTTCTCGTACGGTTACAAACATAATATTCGCCACCCCAAAAGCACCTACTAATAACGAAAGTCCTGCAATAGCCCATCCTCCTTGGTTAATAGCGCCAAATACACTTTCTATTTGATCTTTAAACTGCGCAACGTCATTACAAGTAAAATTATCCTCCTGAGTTGGACTTAACTTTCTAAGCTGACGCATAATTCCATTTAATTCATCCTGTAAGGCACTGGAAGGAATTCCAGGCTTTGCCTGCACCATGATGTAAGGATTATTATTGTCTGGGTTAAAAATGGAGGCATAATAATTATAAGTTACAATAGATGTTTTATCATAATCAAAACCGCCAATCATTGAACTACCTTGCTTTTCAATGACACCAAGCACCATTAATCTTCTACCACCATATGAAATGGTTTTACCAACAGCTTTTTCTGGTTTACCATACAATTCTTCGGCTACCTTGTACCCAATAACACAATAGGGCTGTCCTTGGTTAAAATCTGTTTCATTAAAATATCGGCCCTTCCAAATATTAAAAGCTTGGATCTTATTAAAATCATTTGTAATACCATATAAATTCACCCCTTTCAACTGATTTTCTTCATAAGAAAAAGTGGCGCTGGTTGATACAAAAAATGCGATGTTAGATGCAAGTGTCGATTTCTTTTGAATAAATTCCATCTCAGAAACCTTCATACTAGGGCGTTTTACGAATTTCCACCATGGATATTCAGGTCCCCCATTATAATCCCACTTGTCTATGAAAATTGAATTGTTACCCATGCCAGACAAATCATTGCTGATTTTGGTTTTCAAACTATCGATAGTTGCTAAAACGCCGATGATACAAAAGATGCCGATAGTAATACCAAACAAGGACAGGAAAGTCCTTAATTTATTCACTTTTAGCTCCTGTAAAGCCATCTTAAAGCTATTCCAAAGTATACTTAGCACTTTTATCATGTAGTAAAAATAGGCCAAATGTGGATTATCTTAATAAATTTATGCGAGTGGTCTATAACTTATATAAATGCACAATTTGTTAAGGTATTTAGCAAAACTGCTTAAAATCATTCAAACGATTGATAGCTAGTGTTAATTTGATGCGTACTTTTGCATCGATTTTAAAATCTCAGCTATATGACCTTTAAACAAATGTTTACTTCCTCCGTGGGAAAAAAATTAATCATGGGATTCACGGGTATCTTCTTAGTATTATTCTTAGTGGTACATGCCGGTTTAAATGCCTGTATTTGGGCAATGGATGGTGGCGTCATGTTTAACCGCGCAGGACATTTTATGGGAAGCAATGTGGTACCAAGAATTTTAGAAGTAGGTTTATTCTTCTTCATTTTCTTGCACATTATTCAAGGCTACATGCTTACGTTACAAAACAGAAGCAAAAGAGCCGTTGGATACGCAGTCAATTACAGTAAAGGAAGTAAATGGTATAGTCGTAGTATGGCTATATTAGGTACTATACTTTTAATGTTCTTTGTAATTCACTGGAAACATTTTTGGGTTCCAAGTCGTATCACAGGTGTAGAAGAAATAAAATTACCAAACGGTGTTGAAGTACATAATTTATATGCAGTGATGCAAGAAACTTTCCAAAATATTTGGGTAGTTGTATTTTATGTCGTTTCATGTATATCGTTAGCATATCACTTAGCGCACGGTTTCCAAAGTGCATTCAAAACAATTGGTGTACATAACAAAAGATACCATGCAATGATTAGTTGCATTGGATATGGTTTTGCAATTATTATACCATTGGCTTTTGCAATGATGCCTATTAGTTTTTATTTACATTGGGTAAACTAAATAACTAATCACAACCAACAAACATTCTAAACTTTAGATAAAAGATTCAATTATGTTAAACGCAAAAATACCTGCCGGAAAACTAGAAGAAAAATGGGTAGACTATAAAGGTCACTGTAAACTAGTGAACCCTGCTAACAAAAGAAAGATGGAAGTAATTGTAGTAGGTACCGGTTTAGCTGGTGCAAGTGCTGCAGCTTCGTTAGGAGAATTAGGATATAAAGTAAAAGCATTTTGCTTTCAAGATAGTCCACGTCGTGCACACAGTATTGCTGCACAAGGTGGAATAAACGCCGCTAAAAACTATCAGAACGATGGTGATAGCGTGTTTAGATTATTCTACGATACAATTAAAGGTGGTGACTACCGTGCACGTGAAGGAAATGTGCATCGTTTAGCGGAAGTAAGTTCAAATATTATTGATCAATGCGTTGCACAAGGTGTCCCTTTTGCACGTGAGTACGGCGGATTATTAAGTAACCGTAGTTTTGGTGGTACGCAAGTACAAAGAACTTTTTATGCAGCAGGTCAAACTGGACAACAGTTATTGATTGGTGCATATCAAGCTTTAGAACGTCAAGTAGCATTAGGAAACGTAACCATGTATGCTCGTCACGAAATGTTGGACGTTGTGAAAATAGATGGTAAGGCAAAAGGAATTATTGCACGTAATTTAATTACAGGTGAATTAGAAAAGCATTTTGGATACGCAGTATTATTGTGTACAGGTGGATATGGAAACGTATTTTATTTATCTACCAATGCAATGGGATCGAATGTAACTGCTGCTTGGAAAGCGCATAAGCAAGGTGCTTATTTTGCTAATCCTTGTTTCACGCAAATTCACCCAACTTGTATTCCTGTATCTGGTGATCATCAATCTAAATTGACTTTGATGTCAGAGTCCTTAAGAAATGATGGTCGTATTTGGGTACCAAAAGCAAAAGGAGATAATCGTAAATCAATTGATATTCCAGAAGAAGAAAGAGATTATTATTTAGAGCGCCGCTACCCTGCCTTCGGTAACTTAGTACCGCGTGACGTTGCGTCTCGTGCTGCAAAAGAAAGATGTGATGCGGGTTATGGCGTAGGTACTTCAAAGCAAGCTGTTTATTTAGACTTTGCGGCAGCGATTGAAAGATATGGTAAAACTGAAGTAAGCAAGCAAGGCTTATCTAATGTAAGCCACGAAGAAATCATTGCTTTAGGTAAAGAAGTAGTGAAAGAGAAATATGGTAACTTATTTGACATGTACGCAAAAATCACTGGAGAAAATCCATACGAAGTGCCAATGCGTATTTACCCTGCTGTTCACTATACAATGGGTGGATTATGGGTGGACTATGAATTACAAACAAATGTACCAGGCTTATACGCTTTAGGTGAAGCTAACTTTAGCGACCATGGTGCAAACCGTTTAGGTGCATCTGCGTTAATGCAAGGTTTAGCGGATGGTTACTTTGTAGTTCCTTATACTTTAGGAAACAACTTAGCGGATGAAATTTACAACGCTCCTATTCCAACTTCACATCCTGCATTTGAGGCTGCTGAAAAAGCAGTGGCAGATCGTATTAATACTTTGAAAAACATTAATGGTAAACAATCAGTAGAAAGTTTCCATAAGCGTTTAGGTAAAATTATTTGGGATAAATGTGGTATGGCTAGAAACGCAGAAGGTTTAAAACAAGCAATTGCTGAAGTGCAAGCGCTTAAGAAAGAATTCTGGAGTGATGTAAGAATCCCTGGCGAAATAAATGAATTCAATCCTGAATTAGATAAAGCAAACCGCGTAGCGGACTTTATTGAACTAGGAGAATTAATGTGTGTAGATGCATTAGCTAGAGATGAAAGTTGCGGTGGTCACTTTAGAGAAGAATACCAAACACCAGACGGTGAAGCTTTAAGAGACGATGAAAACTTTATGTATGTAGCAGCTTGGGAAACAACTGGCGAACATGAGTGGGCTTTACATAAGGAAGAATTAAAGTATGAGGTAATTAAACCATCTCAACGTAACTACAAATAATAACTATTTCACAATCATTTAATTACTACTAGTACAACTTATAAAATATGGCACACAATAACTTAAATTTAAAATTGAAAGTTTGGCGTCAAAAAAACGCAAACACTACTGGTGCTTTTGTAAAATATGACGTGAATGATATCTCTGATGAAATGTCTTTTTTAGAGATGTTAGACGTGTTAAACGAAAAACTAATTGTAACAGGCGAAGAGCCAATTGCATTTGACCATGACTGTAGAGAAGGTATCTGCGGTATGTGTTCATTATATATTGACGGAAAACCACACGGTCCTTGGGAAGCTAACACAACTTGTCAATTACATATGCGTGCGTTTAAAGATGGTGACACAATCACTATTGAACCTTGGAGATCAAACGCATTCCCAATTGTAAAAGATTTAACTGTAGACCGTGGTGCATTTGACAGAATCATCCAAGCGGGTGGCTATGTAAGTGTAAACACTGGTAATGCAGTAGATGGTAATAGCTTACCAATTAATAAAGACAATGCAGACGCTTCATTTGCTGCTGCTATGTGTATTGGTTGTGGAGCATGTGTTGCAGCTTGTAAAAACAGTTCGGCAATGTTGTTCCTAAGTGCAAAAGTTTCTCACTTAGCATTATTACCACAAGGTGAGCCAGAAAGAAAATCACGTGTGTTAAACATGGTGGCTCAAATGGATAAAGAAGGTTTTGGATCATGTACTAATACTGGTGCATGTGAAGCAGCTTGTCCTAAGGAAATTTCAATTGCAAATATTGCTCGCTTAAACAAAGAGTATTTAAGAGCAGGATTAACAGCAGAATAAGTTAATTAGATACTATAGCAAAAGGCAATCATTATTGGTTGCCTTTTGTATTTTTACAATAAATTAGTTTCATCATTTATATCATGGCCAATACCTATTTTCAATTTAAACAATTTACAGTTCATCAAGAACATACAGCAATGAAGGTATGTACCGATGCTTGTTTATTTGGAGCATGGGTTGCAAAGGATGAAGCAATTGTTAAGGCTAATTCTATTTTAGACATTGGCACAGGTACTGGATTATTAAGTTTAATGTTAGCACAAGCAACTGCACCTTCTATATCGCCTGCTCAAATCACGGCTATAGAAATTGAACAAGCAGCTGCTAATGAAGCAACAACTAACTTTAATGCAAGTCCTTGGCATGATAGGTTACAATTAGTGCATAGTTCAATTCAAAATTTTGGAATAAAGATGAATCCAAATGGTTCTGAACAAAATGTAATTAAACAATATGATTGCATCATAACCAATCCTCCTTTTTTTGAAGGCGATTTGCAATCACCAGATGCCAATAAAAATTTAGCATCACATAGTACAGCCTTACCTTGGTCAGTACTAATAAACGAGGTAAATGGTTTATTGAAAACTGATGGATGCTATTATGTTATTATACCCGCGCTTCGCGCTTACACTATGCAGAAACTAGCTACACAAAATGGAATACAATTAATAGAAGAAGTAGTTGTGTTTAATACAGTAAAGCAAAAGCCATTTAGAGTGTTTCAGAAATATATCAAAACAGCTAACTCTATTAAAGATATAAAGCGTTCAAATCTTATTATAAAAGATGATCAAAATAAATACACTGAAAACTTTGTGGATTTATTAAAGGACTATTATTTGCATTTATAATTAATGCTGTGCATAGGATTTTAAATAATCAAAATGTTCAGTTAATACTCCTTTATTTAGCATTGTTGCCTTTCGAATAATCTCATTGCCATCTCCAATTAAATC
>CANFLP010000084.1 GCA_947447835.1 Bacteroidota bacterium | reverse complement strand
GATTGGAATTTTAAAGATCCAAAAGTGGAATGGTTTAAAGGAGGTAAATTAAATATTACCGAAAACTGTTTAGACAGGCATTTAGAAAAAGATGGTGACACACCTGCAATTATTTGGGAACCCAATGATCCGGAAGAACATCACCGCATTATTACTTATAAGCAATTACACCTTAAGGTTTGTCAATTTGCACAGGTACTATTAAACAATGGTGTACAAAAGGGCGACCGTGTTTGTGTATACATGGGTATGATTCCAGAATTAGCTATTGCAATATTAGCATGTGCAAGAATAGGTGCAATTCATAGTGTAATATTTGGAGGTTTCTCAGCACAGAGTATCGCCGATCGTTTGGAAGATGCAAAAGCCGAATTCATTATTACTTGTGATGGTGCATACCGTGGCGCAAAAGACATCCCATTAAAGGGAGTAATTGACGACGCTTTAATTGGAAACAAAACCATCAAACGTGTTATTGTATGTACACGAACAAGAACAGCTGTTTCCATGTTAAAAGGTCGTGATGTTTGGTGGGAAGATGAAATTAAAAAAGTAGAAACACAGGGATTAGAATTAGTTGCTCCAGTTGAAATGGATGCAGAGGACCCATTGTTTATATTATATACTTCTGGCTCTACAGGTAAACCAAAAGGAGTAGTACATAGTGTTGCTGGATATATGGTATACACTAACTATACTTTTGTAAATGTATTCCAATACCAACCCAATGATATCTTTTTCTGTACCGCAGATATTGGCTGGATCACTGGTCATAGCTACATTGTATACGGACCATTAAGTGCAGGCGGAACTTCTTTAATGTTTGAAGGCGTCCCAACTTTCCCAGATGCTGGTCGTTTTTGGGATATTGTAGACAAGTTTAAAGTAAACACTTTGTATACTGCTCCAACAGCGATCCGTTCTTTAATGGGCTTTGGATTAGGACCAGTAAAGGATCACGACTTGAGTAGTTTAAAAATACTAGGAACGGTTGGAGAGCCAATCAATGAAGAAGCATGGCATTGGTATGACGAGCATATCGGTAAAAAAAGATGCCCAATTGTAGACACTTGGTGGCAAACAGAAACGGGTGGAATTTTAATCTCCAATATGGCCGGCATCACACCAAGTAAACCAGGCTGGGCAACTTATCCATTGCCTGGGGTTAAAGCCATTTTAGTAGACGATAAGGGTATTGAGGTTACTGAAAAAGAAGATGGATTGTATCGTGGCAATTTATGTATCACACAACCATGGCCTGCAACTATTAGAACCACTTATGGTGATCATGAAAGATGCCGCACTAACTATTTTGCTACCTATGATAATTTATATTTCACTGGTGACGGAGCATTAAAAAATGAAGAAGGTCAATTTAGAATCACAGGTCGTGTAGATGATGTGTTAAATGTAAGTGGTCACCGTATTGGTACTGCCGAAGTTGAAAATGCCATTAACATGCACGCTGGTGTGGTAGAAAGTGCTGTTGTGGGTTATCCGCATGATATTAAAGGCCAAGGAATTTATGCATATGTGATTTATACTGGTTCACATGGTCAGGATACACATGGTACAGGCGATATGGTTAGAAAAGATATTTTACAAACCGTTACACGTATCATTGGTCCAATTGCTAAACCAGATAAAATTCAATTTGTGTCTGGTTTACCTAAAACACGTTCAGGAAAAATCATGCGACGCATATTAAGAAAAGTAGCCGAAGGTGAAACCACTAATCTTGGTGACACTTCTACTTTATTAGATCCAGGTGTTGTAGATGAAATTGTAAAAGGCATGTTATAAAACTTGCTTCATACTAAAAAGTCCCGAAGGCAAATGCCAACGGGACTTTTTTTTGTAATGTATATAACGAATATTATTGTGTCATTAAATTTTTCAATTTCTTAGACAAGAAAAATAGGATAATAGAAGCAATCCCTGCCATGAAAACAAAGAACATAAAAAACTCATGCAGATTACTAATATGATATCCGGCAAAAGAAGTTGTCTTGCCATTCTCAGGATACAATGCACTAAAGACACCCGCTAATTTATTAGCAAATGCATTTGCTGTAAACCACACTGCCATTAGTAAAGATGCAAATTTGATTGGGGCTAATTTGTTGAATAAGGATAACCCAATTGGAGATAAACAAAGCTCACCAAATGTATGCATCATGTACATTCCTATTAACCAAATCATACTTACTTTAATTCCGGCACCTACTCCATTTACACCTGTTGCAATCCAAAAATAACCTAATGCCAATAACATTAAACCAATTGCCATTTTAAGTGGTGATGAAGGTTCTCTATTACCCTTACCTAGTTTAATCCATATCCATGCAACCAATGGTGCAAGTGTAACAACAAATATTGAATTCAATGATTGGAAAAAACTAGTTGGCACTTCAAAGAAACCTAAATTTCTTTGCGTATTTTCTGATGCGAAATAAGTTAATGAAGCACCTGCTTGTTCAAAAGCACTCCAAAAAAAGATGACAAAGAAAGAAACCGTAAATAATACTGCTACCTTTTTCTTTTGAATTACATCCAAAGATTTATCTGAAAATATAATAAACGCGATAAATAAAATACATCCAAGCAACAACCAAAATAAATAACTAACAACCATAATATCTATATATACTAAGGCGATTGTTACTAATGAGATTAAAAATAAAAACCCAACCATCACTGGAATTTTTTGAAAAAACTTTGGCGCATCTTTAGGAGCAACGCCAATTTCGACTCCTTCAGGATTTACTAAATATTTTTTCTGAAGCAAAACCTGCGTAATCACACTTAAAAGCATTGCAACGCCTCCAGCAAAAAAGGCCCATTTAAAATCTCCATTCTTCCCTGTATCTCCAAGCGCACCACATACAATTGGACCTAAAGCTCCACCCGTATTGATACCCATATAAAAAATGGTATAGGCAGCATCTATTTTGGAATCTCCTTTTGGATACAGTTGCCCAACCATGCTGGAAATGTTTGGTTTGAAAAAACCATTGCCTGCAATCATACAACCTAGGCCTGTATAAAATAGTGGAGTTGCAATGGCAGGATTATCATAAAAATTACCACAAAAAAACAATACGAATTCACCAATCGCCATCACCAATCCGCCTGCAATAATAGAGCGGTTATTTCCCCAATATCTATCTGCTATATATCCACCCAATAATGGTGTCAAATAAATTAACCCAGTATAACTTCCGTATACTTGGGATGCAAACACTTTATCAAAAAGCAAGGCCTTTGTCAAGAATAATACCAAAATAGCACGCATGCCATAATAGTTAAATCGCTCCCACATTTCCGTTGCAAACAATACGTACAACCCTTTTGGGTGCTTTTGTGTTGTTGTTGACATATTCAATTGTTTATTTAATTGACCCAAATTAATAAAATCCCTTCAATAATTTTTACTTTCGTGCTGCAAACCTTTATATATGAATATTTTACTAGTTGGCGGTGGAGGAAGAGAGCATGCATTGGCATGGAAAATGGCACAAAGTCACCACTGTGATAACTTGTTTATTGCACCCGGAAACCCAGGTACAGCAAGTATTGGAACCAATGTAGACATTCAAGTAAATGATTTTGTTGGTTTAAAAAACTGTGTATTAGAAAACACTATTGACATGATTGTTGTGGGTCCTGAGGATCCATTAGTGAATGGGATATACGATTATTTTGCAAAAGAGGAGGATACAAAACATGTGAATGTAATAGGTCCATCGGCCGAGGCTGCACAAATGGAGGGAAGTAAGGCCTATAGCAAGCACTTTATGCAAAGACATGCTATACCAACGGCGACCTATGCAGAGTTTACGCATACTAATTATGCCGAAGGCTTGGATTATATAAAAGCACATACCCTACCTATCGTTTTAAAAGCGGATGGTTTAGCGGCTGGGAAAGGCGTTATCATTGCATTTACCCACCAAGAAGCACTGACTAGCTTTGAGGAGATGATCCAAAATAAACAATTTGGAGAGGCAAGCTCCAAAGTGGTCATTGAGCAATTTTTAGAGGGGATTGAAGTAAGCGTTTTTGCACTTACCGATGGTTTTACTTATCAAATCATTGGGCACGCCAAGGATTATAAACGTATTGGCGAAGGAGACACCGGTTTGAACACAGGTGGGATGGGCTGCGTAAGTCCGGTACCATTTATGGATGAAGACTTTATGAAAAAGGTAGAGGACCGAATTATTAAGCCAACAATTAAAGGTATACAATCGGAAAATTTGACATATAAAGGTTTTGTGTTTTTTGGACTAATGAACTGTGGTGGAGAACCCTATGTTATTGAATACAATTGCCGATTAGGAGACCCGGAAACCGAGGTAATTCTACCCCGATTACAAACCGACTTAGTAAGTTTATTGGCAGCAGCCGATAATGGCACTTTGGAGGATGTAAATATTGAATATAATCCTGGCTCTTTTGCAACTGTAATGGCAGTGAGTGGAGGCTATCCCGGAGACTACAAAAAGGACTTCCCAATTCATGGTTTAACAGACGCTGTTACAGTACCTGGCACCCTTGTATTCCAAGCTGGTACTGGATTTAAGGAAGATGCGATTGTTACAAAAGGAGGCCGAGTTTTAACTACCACAGCCCAAGGAAGTACACTTCAGGATGCGGTTGCTAACGCTCAAAAGGCACTTGCAAAGATTCAGTTTGAAGGCATGTATTTTAGAAAAGATATCGGTTACGAATTTGCATCCTAGTTCGAATTAAAAATTATTCCTATTCATTTTCTAAAAAGCTTTGTAGTTCAAGTAATTTAAGTGAATTTTGCTTCATTCAAATTGAACTATCAAAACATTGACCAATAATGGGATTATTTAACTTTTTTACCCAAGAAATTGCGATGGACTTGGGTACCGCAAACACATTGATTATTCATAACGACGAGGTTGTCGTAAATGAGCCCTCTATTATTGCCTTAAATAGGAATAATATGAAGGAGGTATTAGGTGTAGGCAAGAAGGCATTATTGATGCATGAAAAAACACATGAAAGTATTAAGACAGTTCGTCCATTAAAAGACGGAGTAATTGCCGACTTTAACGCAGCTGAATTAATGATTCGTGAGTTAATGAAAATGATTTACCCAAAGAAGCCATTATTTCCACCTAGTTGGAGAATGGTAATTTGTATTCCATCTTCAATTACAGAAGTAGAAAAAAGAGCGGTACGTGATAGTGCTGAACAAGCAGGTGCAAAAGAAGTTTATATGATTCATGAGCCAATGGCTGCTGCATTAGGAATTGGTATTGATGTTGAAGAGCCTGTAGGAAACATGATTATTGATATTGGAGGTGGTACAACAGGTATTACCGTAATTGCATTAGCAGGTATTGTATGTGACCAAAGTATTCGTGTTGCAGGTGATGAATTTACTGCAGACATTATGGAAGCATTAAGACGTTACCACAGTTTATTAATTGGTGAGCGAACTGCAGAACAAATTAAAATTCACGTTGGTGCTGCTCTAAAAGATTTAGACAATCCTCCTGATGATATGCCAGTTAACGGAAGAGACTTAGTTACAGGTATACCAAAGCAGATCATGGTTTCTTATCAAGAAGTTGCTGAAGCATTAGACAAAAGTATTTTCAAAATAGAAGAAGCTATTTTAAAAGCATTGGAAACAACGCCTCCCGAATTGGCTGCAGATATTTACCGTCGCGGATTATACATCACAGGTGGTGGATCATTGTTACGCGGTCTTGATAAAAGATTAAGTGCAAAGATTAAGTTACCAGTACATGTTGCAGAAGACCCGTTAAAGAGCGTTGTACGTGGTACAGGCATTGCGTTGAAGAACTATCAACGTTTCCCTTTCATCATGAGATAATAAAAGTCAACACGCTTGAAGAATATCATTGGGTTTATTAGACACAACTTTACTTTTTTTAGTTTTCTGATACTGCAAATTGTATCATTAGTAATGTTGTCTTCATATAGCAAATCACATGAAGCATTTTTTGGCGGATGGACCAATCAAGTTACTGGAAATATAAACAGATATTATAACAGCTGGACCTACTTCTTTAATTTAAAAGAAACCAACGCGAAATTAATAGCAGAAAATGCTTCACTAAGAAATCAATTAGCACAGGATTTTGTAACCATTGATACCACCAAAAAAGCAGGTACGCTTGTTTTAAGAAAAGATAGTTTGGAGAGAATTAGGAAATTTTATTATTTCCCAGCAAAAGTGGTGGGCAATACTTTTACACTTCAAAAAAATTATATCTGGGTTGAACGTGGTGCCAAACAAGGTATTAAAAAAGACATGGCCGCCATTAGTCCTGACGGAAGCATTGTGGGCGTTGTGGTAGAAGTAAATGATAACTATAGTAAAATAATGAGCTTATTGCACAGAAATAGTAAGGTAAGTGCCATGCTTAAAAGAGATAGAGTTGCAGGTAGTATTGAATGGGATGGCGCAGACCCTAACATTTTGGTCTTGAAAAATATATCCAAGAGCGCTGCTCCAAAAATTGGCGATACTGTTTTAACAAGTCCCTACTCTTCAAATTTCCCTGCGCAGTTAATGGTAGGAAGAGTAACCAATATTGTCAAAGATCCTTCAAGTAATTTTTTAACATTAAACGTTAAAGCGGCCACCAATTTTTTTAATTTAGAATATATATACTTGGTTGAGAATAGACGAATGACTGAACAAAAACAATTAGAAAAACCAGACGCGACAAATGAATAATATTTTAAAAAATAGCATTCGTTTCGTATTGTTCTTGTTGATACAAATTATCATCTTGAACGAGGTTCCGCCTTTGCATCAATTTATCACTCCATATCTGTATTTTATATTCATTCTATGGCTTCCTTTTGGAACCAGTAGATTAACCTTAACTATACTCGGATTTTTACTTGGTTATAGTTTAGATGTATTTACGAATACGCCTGGATTACATGCAGCAGCATGTACACTTATTGGATATGTAAGACCTAGTATACTTAATTTATTATTAGCACAAGAAACCTCCGAGGAGTTAACAAAGGAACCAAGTGTGGGGTCCATGGGATGGGGTCCTTATTTTATTTATGTAGTAATCTTAACCTTTACACATCATTTTTATTTAGTCTTATTGGAATGGTTGCAGTTTGGTAACTTCATTTACTTTATAGGAAAAGTAATGGCAACTAGTTTAATGAGTGTTCTATTAATATTTGTGGTAGAACTCGTTATGAACCGACGAAAGCTAAAAAGATAATTCATGGCACTGTACAATTCAAACCGCGGTGGTATTATCCAAATTATCATTGGGGTGGTATTTATTATAATAGTTGGTCAGCTTATTAGCTTACAAATCATTTCCAATAAATATAAATTGGCAGCCGACAATAATGCCATCTTCCGAAAAATTATTTACCCCGACCGAGGCATCATTTACGACCGTAAAAAACACGCTTTACTGGAAAATAGTATTAGCTATGATTTAGTGGTGATACCAAATGAAGCCAAGGGCGTCGACACTGCTACGCTTTGCGCTATTTTAAAAATAGACAAGGAAGAGTTCACTAAAAGAATGATTGAGGTAATTGTAAAAAATTCAAGAGTTAAAGCTGGAATTTTTGAACCCTTTCTTTCTCCTGAGCTATATGCGCAGTTAACCGAAAATTTATACCGATTCCCAGGCTTCTCTTTATCGGAAAGATCTATACGCACTTACCCATACAATACCGCAGCACATGTATTGGGATATGTAGCAGAAGTGGATGTAAATTTTTTACAAAAGCATGAGGAAGAAGGATACGAGATGGGCGACTATGCTGG
>CANFLP010000083.1 GCA_947447835.1 Bacteroidota bacterium | reverse complement strand
CCTTTTACAACTTTCCCTTTTTTATACAATCCAAAAACTTTAAAACTATTAGTCATGGTTTTTACCGTTTCTAATACTTTTTCAATTTGTTTACTATTCTCAAATTCTAAATCTGCATAAAATCCATACTTAAATGTGCTACCAGGTATTGGCATACTTTGTAGCTTACTTAAATTCACGCCTCCTTGTGCAATCTTCGCCAATACTTTAGACAATATCCCTTTTGAGTGATCGGTCTGAAAATAAATGGATGCTTTGTTAGCTCCCTCAATAGTTACTTTTGCTTTTGATGGAACCAATATTAAAAAGCGTGTGATATTATTTTTTAATGTGTGAATGTCCGGTGTAATCACTTCCAAATGATACAACTGTGCCGCTAGCTTACTCGCAATAGCTGCAACATGTTTGCTTTTATGTTGATGCACCATCTTTGCACTTAATGCAGTATCCTCTGATTCTACTAATTTGAAATCATGTTGTTCCAAGAAATCCAAACATTGTAAAATGGCCATTGGATGACTATGCACTTCATTAATGTCTGAAAGTTTTACACCTGGATTTACTAACAGATTTTGACTGATAGATAAATACACTTCACCAATTACTTGCAAATTGCTTTTTTGCAACAAGTTGTAATTAGGGAGAATACTTCCAGCAATCGAATTCTCAATGGCCATCACAGCACCATCCGATTGTTTTGAATCTGCTCCAATTTTTACCACTTCTCTAAACGTGTCACAAGTAATCACCTCTACTTCTTTACCATAAAAGTGCCTAGCTGCCACTTGGTGGAAGCTACCTTCGTATCCTTGTATCGTAACTTTTTTATTCATCCTTTTGATTCCAAACCTTTTGGTCCAATTATTAATAAAAAATCCCGGCTGTTTAGGCCGGGATTGTATATTTAGTTATTTCGTTTAAGCTTTTACAAATACTACCCGGCTACTTTGGTTAAAGTAGAAATAAAAGAAAAAGTAAAACCAGTTGCTATTTGCTTTCATCGTGACACAAATATACGCCAAAACCGTTGATTATAGGCTAAAACACTAAAGTTTTTTACATTTTACTAACATTTATTAGCAAATAAGAAAGCGGGGAATATCAGAAAGTCTTAGCGGTACTTTAAAATCATCTGTGTTTTGTATTCAGGCCCTCAAATAAAATAGGGCTTAAAACAAAAAAAAGACCCTCTGTAGAAACAGAGGGACTCTAACGATTGCTTGCCATATGAAAATTGTTCGAATAACTACTAGTTGGCAAACGATGTGACAAGGTTTCCCTTATCTAAACCAGTAGTCCAATTAGTTTGATTACTTCTTAGCAGCAGTATCAACTTTAGCAGTTGAATCAGCAACAACAGCAGCAGAATCAGTTGCTTTAGCAGCTGTATCAACAGTTGTAGCAGCAGAATCAGTTTTAACTTCAGTTGAAGCACCACCACAAGCAGCTAATGCAGCGATAGCGAAAATTGCAAATACTTTTTTCATTTGGAAAGGTTTTAATTGTTTATTTATACTCTTAATACAAAAACTTAAATAAGGTAACCCCCCAACTCAAAAATTTCTAAAAAAATTAAATGATTCCCTTTTTGGGTTACTTTTGTTCCACTTAAGTATTAATCTATTGAAAGCTGATTACAACGAACAAGCCCTATTAAAAGGGCTAGCGAACAATGACTCTAAAGCGGTGGAAACCCTTTATAAGAGCCATTTTAGCACTATTCAGCATTTCGTTACCAACAATAACGGCTCTTTCGACGATGCTAGGGATGTTTTTCAGGAGGCAATGATCACTTTGTATGAAAAAGTACAAACCGACTCATTTTCACTTACCTGTCAAATTAAAACCTATCTTTTTTCAATATGCAAACACTTGTGGCTCAAGCGCTTGCAACAAATGGGCAAATATAGTAGCCCGTTGAGTTCGGAGGAAGAAAGTGTATCGGTAGAGACAGACATTGAGGAGTTTGAAAAGAAGGATGCAGCTTATGCAATTATGGATCGAGCCTTAAATAGTCTCGGGGAACCATGTAAAGGCTTATTAGAGGGTTATTATTTGAATAAAAAAGGGATGCAAGAGTTAGCGGCAGATTTTGGATATACCAATTCAGACAATGCCAAAAACCAAAAATATAAATGTTTGATGCGCTTGAAAAAGTTATTCTTTGCGCAATATAACATTGGGGATTAATTAGAAATAGTATGAAAACAATGGATGACATTCAATTATTAGAGGCGATAGAAAGATACTTAGCAGGCGAAATGTCGGCGAGTGAGGTGGCGCAATTTGAATCCATCCGAAAGAAAACGCCAGAAATTGACCAAATGGTGGTTGAGCATAGTATGTTCTTACACGAAATGGACAACTACGCTGGTCGTAAGAATTTCTCGAAATTATCTGAACAAACTTTCAATACTTTATTCGAAGCTGGTGAATGGTCACCTATAGACGAACAATCTACTAAATATAAAGTAATCCAACTTTGGACTAAGTACCGAAAAGTAACTGCTATTGCTGCAACTGTAGGTGGCATTATTGCTTTATTTACTTCAGCATCCATTATGTACTTCTCTCCTACCTTAAATGGCTCTCAGGTTTTACAATTAAGCAAGGCAATTGAAGTAATTAAGAAAAATCAACAGGTTCAAGGACATTTATTAAATGAAGTGAAAACGAAATTGCCAGAAAATGCCAAATTAATAAGTGGAGGTTCTGGCTTTTTAATTGACACCAAAGGATATATTATTACTAACGCCCACGTACTTAAAGGTAATGGCGCGATTGTTATTAATAGTGTTGGACAAGAATTAAATGCAAGTATCGTTTACACAGACAAGGCATCTGATTTAGCCTTATTGAAAATAGACGACGCAGATTTTTTGCAACCAAAATCAATTCCTTACACTATTCGTAAAAAAGCTTCTGAGTTAGGAGAAGAGATTTATACTTTAGGCTACCCAAGAAATGACAATGATATTGTTTACGGTAAAGGTTACCTAAGCGCACAATCTGGCTTTGAAGGAGATAGTAATGCATACCAAATTCAAATTAGTGCTAATCCAGGTTATTCTGGAGCTCCAATATTCAATGACAATGCAGAGTTAATCGGTATTATCAATACACGTCAAAAACAAGCGGAAGGTGTTGCCTTTGCAATTAAATCTTCTAAGATATTTGATGTGATTGAAGCTGCACAAAAAGAAGCAACCGCTGAGCATAATATTAAGATTGCTAAAAATATTACGGGTCAACATGGTGACAGAAAAAAACAAATCACCAATTTGAAGAACTTTATCTTTAACGTTCGTTCCTTTAACTAATCAAATATTCATTATAGTATAAAAAAAGGGTCAACAATTGTTGACCCTTTTTTTATACGTTCTATTCCTAAAAATATTACCATAGTTTTTCTGGATATACCTTACTGCTCACTAAAGCATCAATGCTAGCTTTAACACCAGGTGCGTCTTCCTTATAAGTAACACCAAACCATTTTGCATTGGTTGGAATTACTTTCACGTCACCTAAGCCTAAGGTTGAAAACTGGCCGGTCACAAAAGGAATATAAAACTCAGACTTTAATTCCTGCCCTTGTTTATCTAAAAATGAATTAAACTCTTGCTCGCACAAGTCAATAAAATTAGGTGCAAAACACATAAAGTTCATACTCACTCTTGTATCCTCTGCTAATGGAGTTTCTACTCCAGCTTCTTCAAATACAATTGATCCGTCCTTTCTATAAATTTTCGTGCGCTCGTTTATTTGAGTTAACACATTGTTTGCATCAATACTACAAACACCACGACTCACTGTTCCATTCTCGCTTAAAGTATTTGACAACTCATACCCTAAGATACAATAGGTTTTATCATTGCACTCGGTAGTTAAAAATTGATACGCTTGCACAAATGCTTCTGCTCCATAATAATCATCTGCATTAATTACAGCAAATGGTTCATTCACCACACCCTTGGTGCATAATACAGCATGTGCCGTACCCCAAGGTTTAGTACGTTCTGGGTTCACGTTCTTCCCTGCTGTATATTTATCCAATGCTTGATAAACATATGCTGTTTCTATTTTGCCATTTAATTTAGGCTCAAAGCTTGCTTTAAATGCTTCGGCAAAATCTTCTCGAATAATAAAAACAACTTTACCAAATCCAGCTCTGATAGCATCGTAAATAGAATAATCCATAATGGTCTCGCCATTTGGACCAAAAACTTCGGTTTGTTTTTGACTACCATATCTGCTTGCCATCCCTGCTGCCAATATCACTAATGTAGGTGCACTCATTATTCAAGATTTATATTTTGTACTTTTACTTAATAAAATACAGTCAGCAAAAATAACTGATTTTCATTAAATAGAAAAAGATTGGACCCAAAGCCCATTATTGAACCCATACCCTATTTAAGCAATACAAATTTAAAGGTGGATTGCTTAAGATTGGACCAAATACACCCCATTGTAAGCGGTAATAAATGGTATAAGCTAAGGTATTATTTAAAAGCCGCAAAGGAGACTAATGCTAATGCCATTGCAAGCTTTGGTGGCCCTTATTCCAACCACTTAGTGGCACTTTCCTATGCAGCAAAAACGGAAGGATTAACTAGTATTGGATATGTTCGTAGTAACCAAGGAGAACCTATTACACCTAGTTTACAAGAAGCCATGAATTATGGTATGCAACTTGTTTTTTTAGGAAGGACCTCGTTTCAAGAAAAGAAAGATGCATTGCTTAAAGAAAATGAATCATCTCTTAATAAGGATATTTATTTTGTAGATGAGGGCGGTTATGGCAATATTGGTGCAAGGGGCGCAGCAACAATTATAAAAGACTGGAAGCATAACAATGCGAATGATGTCGCGAATGCTATTTCAAATAATGTTGAAAATCCATTGCATCAATACGACTTTATTATTTGTGCGGTAGGTACTGGAACAATGATTGCTGGCATCATTAATGCAGCAGCACAACATCAAACTATTATCGGTATTCCTGTTTTAAAAAATGAAGGAAGTATAGTTAACGAAATCAAAAACTTATTACTTAATCAAAATGCAGCTTTCACCTTATTACATGAATACCATCAAGGTGGTTATGCAAAAACTACACCAGTACAAATAAATTTCATGAACCAATTTTGGGAGGAGACTAAAATTCCGACCGATATCGTATATACAGGCAAGGTGTTTTATGCAGTCAACGAACTCGTTAATAAGAATTACTTTAAATCTAACAGTAGCATATTAGTGATGCATAGCGGGGGTCTCCAAGGAAATAGATCGCTAGAAAAAGGGATATTACATTTCGATTATTAAAACTACTGAAGTAATTGTGATTTTTTTTGCTTTGCATGCTTTTTAAAGTATGCTAATTACTCTATACCAAATCACAATCAAAAATCAATTGAAAGTGTTTCTTTATTTTATCTTTCACTTCTTCATAATCTACTTTATGACCTAACTCTTTTTCTAAAGAGGTCACCGTTTTACCTTGTATGCCACAAGGAACAATATATTCAAAGTGAGATAAATCTGGATTCACGTTTAATGCAAAGCCATGCATGGTTACCCAGCGACTACATTTAATACCCATTGCACAAATTTTTCTTGCCATAAATGGATCATTAGGTTGTAGCCAAACACCTGTTTCTCCAACGCTTCTTTCTCCAGTCAAACCATATTCTGCTATCGTATCAATTATTACCTGTTCCAAACTTCTTAAGTACCAACCTAAATCCGTTTTGAATTTATCTAAATCAATAATGGGATAGCCCACTATTTGTTGAGGTCCATGATAAGTAATATCACCTCCTCTATTAATATGAAAAAATTCGATCCCTAATTTTTGTAAATGCTCCTCCGACACCAAGACGTGCTCCCTTTTACCATTTTTACCCAAAGTAAATACAGGCGGATGTTCCACAAACAACAACCTATGTTCTGTGGCTGTATGCTTTACATCTTCCTCTTTTTCCCTTGCGATAGACTTGATTTGTGTGTTTTTAGCCAATAATGCCTCTTGATAATCCCATGTTGGCTGATAAAATTTTATACCCAAGTCCTCGAAATATACTTTTTGACGCATGCAACAAAGTTACAAACTAAGCTGCAATAACTTACTTTTGCAACATGTTAGCTGATCAAGAAATATTACAAGAAGAAAATAACGAGGAAGTTTATGAACGTCTAACCTTTATGGTAGATAAAGGGCAGGAACCTATGCGTATTGACAAATGGGTTCAAATGCGTATTGAAGGCATGACCCGCAGTAAATTACAGAATGGAATCGAAGGTGGCTTTTTAACCGTTAATGGTAAAGTGGTTAAGAGTAATTACAAAACAAGACCTGGGGACGAAGTGACTTTTATGAGTTATGTGAACCCAGAATATACCGAGCTGAAGCCAGAAAAAATGGATTTAGATATTGTGTACGAGGACGAAGCTGTAATGGTGATTAACAAACCATCCAATATGGTAGTTCACCCAGGTATTGGCAATTACACTGGCACTTTATTAAACGGAGTGGCTTATCACTTACTCAATCAAAATCCCGATTTGAATGAAGAGGTGCTACCTCGTTTTGGTTTAGTACACCGTATTGATAAAAACACGACAGGATTAATTGTACTTGCTAAAACGGCCGAAGCAGCTAGTCATTTAGCAAAGCAATTTTTTAACCATACCGTAGAAAGGAAATATGTGGCATTGGTATGGGGAGATATGGCAGAGGACGAAGGCACCGTTAATGCACACATAGCTAGGCATAAAACTTTTAGGAAAATGTTCGATGCTTATCCTGAAGGCGAAGTGGGTAAACATGCTATCACACATTATAAAGTAATCGAAAGATATAACTATACTACTTTGGTTTCTTGTATTTTAGAAACAGGTCGTACACATCAGATTCGTGTGCACATGAAACATATTGGTCACACTTTATTTAACGATAGTGAATATGGAGGAGACCGCATCTTAAAAGGTACTATCTATACTAAGTACAAGCAGTTTGTTGACAATTGTTTTGAAGCCTGTTCAAGATGTGCATTACATGCTGCTACATTGGGTTTCGTGCATCCTACAACCGAAGAAATGATGCGCTTTGATAGTGCACTTCCATCAGACATGGAAGCAGCAATCACCAAGTGGAAAAATTATAAATCAGCTGCACATAAATTGGAAGAAGCAACAACAACTGATGTTAAGAAGAAGAAATAACCTATGTCACCCCGTTTATGGGTGGGACTGAAATAATCATAAGCGTTTTAATAAAAATACCCCTTACATTTTGCTTAAGGGGTATTTTTATTTCCGAATGGATTTAAGGTTTTTTCCAAACGTTATTAGTTGGATTAAAATCTGGTAATACTTTATCTGGATCATAAGTAACCGACTCAATTGCTTCGGTAGTTGGCACTTTAAAAGTCCAATACACATTTCGTTCCCACACTTCGACAGGTAATTTAACACGACTCGTTTTACCACTTACTGTTTTAATTTCAAGAATTACTGGCATTGCCATTTTCTCTAAATTATCTAATGTCACTAAAGCCCCTTTTGAATAGTCTGTACTATCTACATAACGCACATTACGCACTGCAACATCTAGTCTCCAATTATTTACAAACCAACCTCTCCAAAACCATTGTAAACTTTCACCTGCTACGTTTTCGATGGTTCTAAAAAAGTCGTCTGGTGTTGGATGCTTAAATGCCCAACGCTTAATATAAGTTTGAAATGCATAATCAAATCTTTCCTTTCCAACTACCTGCTCTCTTAGGAAAATTAATCCTTGTGCAGGTTTACTATAAGATAATGTTCCGTTGTTCTTTTCTTTGTAATTGTCTACATAACTTAAAATTGGCTCCAAGCCTGGTGCAGTATAAAAATTTCCAATTGCATGCATATCTGGTGTGCCTTTTGATTTGTATTCTCCGTTAT
>CANFLP010000082.1 GCA_947447835.1 Bacteroidota bacterium | reverse complement strand
TGCCATTTTAGAATTCATGAATACCCATGGTTACAAAAGTCAAATTACAATTCTTGGAATCCCAGATGCAATAGTTGAGCACGGTAGCTTAAAAGAATTACACCAGGAATGTCATTACGATGCTGCAGCAATAGCAGAAGCAGTAAAAAATTTGCTAGGAAAATCCATACTTATAGAGGCTTAGTAATAAAATAATTACTTGAGTATTACGCCCACTATTTTTTTCAATTGCGAGGATTGGTATTTAACTAGTTCAAACTAGGATCGAAGTCGCCTTCGCCATCTGCAGCAGGCTCATCTTTAAAAGCATCCAAATCGGCCTTGGTTTCCCATGCATCAAAAGTGTCAATGTGGCCTGGCTCAAGATCTTCTTCTCTGTTTTCATTCCATTCAATGATGAAATTGTTTTTCCCTTCCCCAACCATCAACTTCATATATTTTTGTTGAGAAAGTTCTAATATAGATAAGAATAAAAATAAGGCATGTACACGATCTTGGCAGATGTCAAATACTTTTTCGAAAGAAACCGTTTTTTCTTGTGCAACTAAATCTAATAAATGCTCTCTACTCCCTTCCATGGTATAGTTATAGCGCACTACCGTATGTACTGGCTTAAATTGACGATCTTGTAAACGCGTCATTACTTTCTCAAATGACTTCATCAATTTAAATAAAGTAACTGTGTGTAATTCTGTTCCCTCTGCAGCTTCCTCTCCTACTAATGACATTTCTTGTTGAATATTTCCACGCTTTAGCATTAACATTCTCAAGGCTTCTAAATCGGCCATTTGAACTGCAGCTTCCTTGTATTTTTTATATTCTAAAATCTTGTCAATTAATTCTTGTCTTGGGTCAATTTCATTTCCCGAAGCATCAATTTCTTTTCTTGGTAATAATAGTTTTGCCTTAATACGCATTAGGGTAGAAACGAATAAAATAAACTCACTACTCATTTCAATATTCAACTTGTCCTGTGCATGTATAAAATCCAAAAAATCATTAATGATCTTAGTGATTTGAATATTATAAATATCCATCTCATCTCTCTCAATAAAGAATAATAATAGGTCAAATGGCCCTTCAAATTGGTCCACTTTTATCGAATAATTAGCATGCTGACTCATAGGCTACAAAGAAAAGCAAACCTCTTTAAATTCCCCATAAATAGGCAATTATTTATCCACTTTTAAGTAAAAATGGAGCATCTTTGGACAAATTATTAGTAGATGCATCAGAAGTGGACCAATTGGCTTGTATTTGCCCTCCTTTCGATTGTTTGGGGAAGTTCCTTTATTCTTATGAAAGAAGGTTTAAAAGCTTTTACACCTTACCAAGTGGCCTCATTAAGAATGCTATCGGCTGGCGTTATTCTTTTGCCATTTGCTTTTAAAGCATTTAGATTAATCCCTAAAAGTAAAATGGGGTTAGTGATTTTGTCTGGGGTGCTTGGTAATTTTATTCCTGCCTACCTTTTTTGCATTGCCGAAACTCAAATTGATAGCTCGCTTGCTGGAATACTAAATTCCTTGACACCTATGTTTACCATCATAGTTGGAGTGCTATTTTTTAATATTCAAACTAGCTTAGTAAAAGTAATCGGAATGATTATTGGGTTTATAGGATTGAGCTTTTTATTGGCTGCAGGCAAAGACGTGAGCCTACATAACTTATCCTTTGCTGGACTAGTATTGTTAGCGACTTTATTTTACGGTATTAACGTAAACTTAGTAGGTAGGTACATGCAAAATATGGGCTCCCTAAATATTGCATCCATTGCATTTGCTTTTTTAATTATTCCTAGCCTCTCCGTGTTGTATTTTACAGGCTATTTTAATAACCAATTTAGCAATCCTGTTGTTTTGCGTTCTTTACTAGCAAGCAGTGTGCTTGGCATTGTAGGCACTTCCATTGCCACTATATTATTTTATTTTTTAGTAAAACGTGCTGGTATATTATTTGGGTCACTTGTAACCTATGGCATTCCTGTGATTGCAGTGGCATGGGGTCTATTAGACGGCGAATCGCTAAGTCTAATGCAAGTGGCTTGCTTAGGATTAATCTTGTTAGGGGTGTATATTGTTAACCGTGGCAACTTTAACTTTATTCCGTTTTTACGCAAAAGAAATGCTGTTTAATCTTTAACATATTCGCATAAAAAAAATGCCCTCAACTGAGGGCATTTTTTTTATTATATCGTTACAAATACTGTTTACTATTATACAGTCATGATTTCTTTTTCTTTTGTTTCAAGATGCTTGTCTACTAATACGATATGCTTGTCGGTTAATGCTTGGATTTCGTCTTCAGCACCCTTGCAAATATCTTCGCTAGCCCCATCTTTTTGTAACTTCTTCACTTTCTCAATATGGTCTCTGCGAATATTACGAATAGCCACTTTACTATGCTCACCCTCGCCCGCTGCTTTCTTAAATAATTCCTTACGACGCTCTTCGGTTAATGGTGGCATGAACAATCGAATATTGATACCGTCATTTTGTGGCGTTATTCCAATATTTGCTGCCATAATAGCTCTTTCAATCAAGGCAAGCATATTCTTTTCCCATGGCTGAATGCTAATAGTTCTTGTATCTAATACTTGAACATTGGCAACCTGGCTAATTGGGGTTGGAGTACCATAATAATCTACGTTCACGCCCTCTAAGATTGAAGGAGAGGCTTTCCCAGCTCGGATTTTAGAAATCTCTATTTCCAAGTGATTGATGGCCTTTTTCATGCCACTTTCCGCCTCAGTTATTACTTTGTTTAATTCCTCTGACATATTGAATTATTTGAGTGTACAAAGCTAAGCAAATCATAGTATTCTGCATAAGTCTTTTTTTTATCTATCTTTGCAGCATAGACACAATTATATGGCAACAACTGAATTAACCAAAATTGCTTCTCAAGTTAGAAGAGACATCGTAAGAATGGTACATGCTCAACAAAGTGGTCACCCAGGCGGTTCTTTGGGTTGTGCCGATTTTTTGACTGCATTGTATTTTAAAGTAATGAAAATTGACACCAACTTTAAAATGGATGGTAAAGGCGAAGATTTATTCTTTTTATCCAACGGTCATATCTCTCCAGTATTTTATTCTGTATTGTCTAGATCAGGTTATTTTGATGTAAAAGAATTATCTACTTTTCGTATGATTAATTCTCGATTACAAGGACACCCTACTACACACGAGCACCTTCCTGGTATTCGTATTGCAAGTGGTTCTTTAGGTCAAGGCATGAGTGTTGCAATTGGTGCTGCGCTTTCTAAAAAATACAATGGCGACGATCGCACCGTTTATTCTTTACATGGTGATGGTGAATTACAAGAAGGACAAAACTGGGAAGCGATTATGTTTGCTGCACACAATAAAGTAGATAACTATATTGCTACCATTGACGTGAACGGCCAACAAATTGACGGACCATTAAGCAAGGTGCTAAACTTAGATAGCTTAGAAGATAAATTCAAAGCTTTCCATTGGACCGTATTGCATATGGATGGACACAATATGGATGAGATTGTGGCTACTTTAGATAAAGCAAAATCTTTAACAGGTCAAGGCAAGCCCATTGTTATCTTAATGAAAACTACGATGGGTAAAGGTGTTGACTTTATGGAAACAGGCCACGAGTGGCATGGCATTGCACCAAACGATGAGCAATTAGCGAAAGCACTTGGTCAACTAGAAGAAACTTTAGGGGATTACTAATCCTTCCACGAATAATACTTATAAAGCCGCAACTAAACACTGCGGCTTTATAATTTAACCTCTTTTTGATATACTAAGGAAAAGAAGTTCTGAAAATTTTTGATTTTATTAAGACTACTTTTTTACACAACCCTTTCGTAAATTTTTGCAGCTGCTTTGCGCGATGGAATCCATCCTGCTAATAAGGCAATGATAATAACCAATAACATAATGGCGAAATAATCAATAACCATAGGTTGTATAGGGTAGTAATCAATGATAAATGAGCTTCCACCCAATTTAATAAAGTGGTATTTATATTGTAACCAGCAAAATAAACTTGCTAAGCCGCCGCCAATCAAGGCCCCCATTAATGCCATCACACCCGATAGTAATAAAAATATTTTTTGTATGTCCCATTGTGTTGCTCCCATTGCGTTTAACACATGAATGTCTTTTTGTTTTTCTAAAACCAACATAGTTAAAGCACCCACCAAATTGAATGACGCCACCATCATAATCAATGCTAGTATGCAAAAGATAATCCATTTTTCTACTTGCATGATTCGGTATAAATCTATGTTTTGCTGATATTTATTTCTTACCCAAAATCCAGCACCCATTATTTCCTCAACTTGTTTTATCACCATGTCCTCGCTGCCTTTATTTACTGCTATTTCAATAGCAGTAACCTCCTCTGGTTTTAAATCAAATAGGTATTGCGCAAACGCGGCATTGGTAAATACATATTGATCGTCAAATTCCTGCTGAACCGAAAAAGCGCCAGACTCTTGTACATTTAAGGTATTTAATTGTCCAATTTGCGTCACGGCTTTGCCAGACCTATTTACTGCATACACTTGAATCGTATCTCCAAGTAAGTGTTGCATTAAACCTAACTTTTGTTCAATTCCAATTCCCATTATAAACATAGGTGTCTGCTCGGTACCTATGGCACACTCACCTCGTTTTAAATACTTGCTTATTTGATTGATATTCCCATATGCATTTTCTACTCCTTTCACTAAAGCAACGGTTTGAAATCCGTCTTTTACCAATAGTGCTCTATTTTCTACAACCTTACTAATTGCCTTAATGCCTTTTACATTTTTTAATTGATTGTATTGCGCATCATGAATAGAGAAAAATTTTCCTTGTTTGGGGCTAATACGAACATCAGCATAAAAATCGGCATACAAACTTTTTACAACTGATGTAAATCCATTAGATACACTTAAGATTGTAATGAGTGCTGCAGTGCCAATGGCTATAGCAAAAACACTTACCCATGCAATTATTTGAATTGCCTGAAAAGCGTACTTGCCTCTAAAATAACGCCATGCAAATAAAAGATGCACTTATAAATTTTTAAGAATCTCTTCCATTTTGAACACATAGTCCAATGTGTCATCTAAATAAAAGTGTAAAACAGGAATACGTCTTAATTGGTGTTTCATTTCAGCACCTAGTCTTTTCTTAATCTCCCACTCCTGTGCTTTAATTTTTTTAAAACAAGCAGCTTGGTCATTTACCTGAAATAAACTTAAATAAATTCTAGCTTCTAATAAATCGGGCGTCACTTTCACTGAGGATATAGAAACCATTCCTCCATCTACAATAGTGAGACCTAATTTTAAAAATATGTCGTTCATGGTGGTCTGAATTGCACCCGCCACCTGTTTTTGTCTTTTACCTTCTTCCATAATAATCAAAATCGTTGATTCGCTGTAAAATTAGTTACTTTGCTGATTATTCCGTGGAATAGTTTATATATGAAGAAATTTATACGAATCGTTAGTTATATAAAGGAATACAAGGCTTATATGGGTCTGTATACCCTGTTTATTACCCTTTCCATTATTTTTAGCTTGTTTTCTCTAAGTATGCTAATGCCATTTATGGATTTGATTTTTGGCAGCAATGAATTAACCGGGGTAGTAAAAGCAGCAACTGCAAGTACTGGTAGTATTAAAGATGTTGTGTACGGTTTCCTTCAAACCAATATTGCCAAGTATGGAAAAGTGTATGCCTTAGGTTGGATTTGCTTTGGTATTATTGGAGCCGTATTGTTAAAAAACTTGTTCTTATACCTATCCTTTTACTTTTTGGCCCCTATCCGAAATGCAGTTACCAGAAAGTATTCAAAATTGCTTTATAATAAAATTTTACAATTACCTATTGGCTATTTTACCGAGCAACGCAAAGGAGATATTTTAAGTAGATCCTCTAATGATATTGCAGAATTGGAAACTTCAATTATTGGTGCATTAGAAGGCATGATTAAAGAGCCTTTAAATATTATTGGCATTATTATTGTTTTGTTTGCCATTAGCGTTAAGCTTACATTATTCGTTTTTGTTTTATTACCACTAGCTGGATTAATTGTTGGAAGAATTGGCAGAAGCTTAAAAAAACAAACCAATAGGGCACAGGTTAAATGGGGTGAAATTATGTCTCAAATGGAAGAGACTTTAACTGGCTTAAGAATTATAAAAGCGTTTAATGCGGAGGGAAGAGTGAAGAAAAGTTTCTTTGGATTAGTTGACGAAATTTTCTTGATTAAGAATAAAATTTTATACCGACGCGACTTAGCCTCTCCACTTTCCGAATCTTTAGGCGTTATCATTTTGTGTTGCGTACTTTGGTTTGGAGGCAGGTTGGTTTTGAGCCATGAAATATTATCAGGAAGTTCTTTTATTGGATATGTTGCATTATTCTCACAAATCATCAACCCTGCGAAAGCCTTGTCCCAAGCGGTTTATAACGTGAACAGAGGAACTGCTACCTTAGACAGATTAAACGAGGTATTAGAAGCACCTATTGTTGTAGAAGAGCCTTTAAACCCAATTGAATTAACTGGCTTTAAAGATGCCATTCAATTTGAAAACGTACAGTTCTTTTATCAGGATACTACCATTTTAGATAATATTAATTTAACCATACAAAAAGGGAAAACCATTGCATTGGTTGGCTCCTCTGGCGCTGGTAAAAGTACTTTGGCCGATCTGGTTCCACGTTTTCATGATGTAAGTAATGGTCATTTATATATCGACGGCAAAAATATTAAGGACTATAGTTTAACGAGTTTAAGACAACAAATAAGTATCGTTACGCAAGAGCCTATATTGTTTAATGATACGATTGCTGCAAATATTGCATTAGGTAAACCAGATGCTACCGAGGCTGAAATTATAGAGGCGGCTAAAATTGCGAACGCCTACGATTTTATTTCTAAAAAAGAAGATGGCTTTCAAACAATCATTGGAGACCGTGGTAGCAAGTTAAGTGGTGGTGAACGTCAACGCTTAACCATTGCAAGAGCGGTACTTAAAAATCCTCCTATTCTTATCTTGGACGAGGCAACATCAGCTTTAGATACAGAGAGTGAGAAATTAGTTCAAGATGCAATTAATAATATGATGCAAAATAGAACCTCTATTGTTATTGCACACCGACTTTCAACCATTCGTCACGCAGACGAAATTATCGTATTACAAAAAGGTACGATTGTAGAACGCGGTAATCATGATGAATTACTTGCGCAAAACGGCTATTACAGAAAGTTAATTGAGATGCAGGAAGTAAAATAAATTGCCCTAATTAAAAATTCAAGGACCCTAAATTTTAGTTTTAGGATACAAAAAAGCCCCGATAGTTTTATCAGGGCTTTTTAATTATGTATGCTGTAAACTTAGTCTGCAGTGTTTGTGCTATTTTTTACATAACCCAACTTAGCTTCTAAACTTAAAGTAGCATGAGGTACAGCGCGTAAACGATCCTTGCTAATTAACAAGCCCGTTACTCTACAAATACCATAGGTTTTATTTTGAATGCGCATTAAGGCTTTCTCCAAGTGGTCGATGAAGGTAATTTGACGACTAGCCATTTGACCTAATTGCTCTCTTTCCATACTCACACTACCATCTTCCATTGTCATATATCTTGCATCATCATTATCCCCACCTAATTCATCCTTACGCGTAATTAAGCCTTGTAAATAAACCAGCTCTTTTTTAGCTGCATCTAATTTGCGAGAAATTAAATCTTTAAACTCAGCTAACTCTGCGTCTGAATACTTTACTAAAGTTTCTGTTGATCTTTCAACTTCTTTTCTCTTTTCCATTGGCACATAACCTGGTTGATAGGGTACACTACTTTTTACGTTAATCTTTGGAACTTTCACGTCCTTGATAGGTTCAGCCGTTTTACGTACTGGCTTTACAGGAGGAGTTGGTATTTTAGGAACTGGCTTAGCTGGAGGAACGTATTTTTCAACTGGCTTTACTGGAGCAACTGGTTTAGCAGGTGCTGTAGGTTTAGCTGTTGGTTTAACTGCCGCTTTTACTGGTACCGCCTTTTTAATGGGAGCTTTAGCAGGTGCTGCTGGTTTGGCAACCACTTTTGCTGGTGCTTTTGCAGGAGCTACTAACTTTTTAGCAGGAGCTGCTTTTACAGGAGCTTTAGCAGGTGCCTTTGCAGGAGCTACTACCTTTTTAGCAGGAGCTTTAGCTGGTGCCTTTGCAGGTGCTGCCTTTTTAGCTGGTGCCGCTTTTTTAGCTGGT
>CANFLP010000081.1 GCA_947447835.1 Bacteroidota bacterium | reverse complement strand
TTGTTCTTACCACGTAGAACAGCTGCGATTTTTGAAGCAATACGTCCTACGGTTTGATTAGTACCATCAACAATGTACCAGCCATGTTTAACGGTAGCCGCGTTGGCGTGCTTCGTGGTGAAATGTAGTTTACTCATAATTCTTTGTTTAAATGAGGCTGCGCTATCCCGCTAGCCAAAAATGATTCCCCGTTTTGAAGGGAGGGCAAAGGTACATCTGAATTTTATGTTTTTAGGCCTTTTTGGGGGTGATTTTACATCGTCCCTTTCTAACTAATTGATTATCAATAATAATTTTGTATCATAATATTAATCATACTAAAAAGGTGCTGAAAATCAATGGGTTAGGAATTGGCTTGTTTTGGCTATTTGGGGTCTTTTAGCCTAGAAATTGCTATTTCTGACCTATTTTTAGGTTCACTTATTATATATGTATCAAAAATTTCAGGCCACTCAGCTTTTTACAGGCACAGAACTATTGCAAGATCAATTGGTTTTGATTACCACAAAAGACGGAACCATTGAAGGAATAGTAGGCATTGAAGACGCAGGTGAGGATATTCAAAGTTTTGATGGCATCCTAAGTCCAGGATTTATCAATGCACATTGTCATTTGGAACTGTCTCATATGAAAGACATGATTCCTGCGCATACCGGTTTGCAAGAATTTGTAAAACAGATTGTGTCATTAAGAAAAATAGAAGATCATATTATTGAAGAGGCCATTGAAAAAGCAGAAGATGAAATGTTGGCTAATGGCATTGTTGCCGTTGGAGATATTAGCAACACATTAGGCACCCTTGCACAAAAAGAAAAAAACAGATTAGCCTATTATACATTTGTTGAGTTATATGATTTAGATCCAACGCGCGCGCAGGATAAAATAAATGCGGGTATAGAAAATCAAAAAGCATTTGAAGGAAAAAAATTACGTGCATCTTTAGTACCACACGCGCCTTATTCTGTTACCAATAATTTATGGAAGTTATTAGCTACACATTTTGAATCCCATACTATTAGCATGCATAATCAGGAAACGCCTGACGAAAATGATTTCTTTAAAACTAAAACAGGAAGTTTTTTAGGCATGTATGAAAGAACTAAAGTATCATTAGATTTTTTTGAACCCACTGGTTTGTCTTCGTTACAATCTGTTTTACCTATTTTTAAAAATGCTGCTACAAGTATTTTAGTGCACAATAGTTTTACCAATGCAGATGATATTGCTGCCGTAAAAAAACAAATGCCTAATTCGTTTTGGTGTTTGTGTCCTAATGCAAATCAATACATTGAACAAACTATGCCGCCTATTGAATTATTAAGATCTAATGGTGCTAATATTATTGTGGGTACGGATAGCTACGCAAGCAACTGGACTTTGAATATTTTGGATGAACTAAAAACCATTCAAAAACACAATCCACTTATACCATTGGATGAACTGTTAGGCTGGGCTACTATCAATGGCGCGAGCGCTTTACAAATGGATAAGCATTTGGGGAGTTTTGAAAAAGGAAAGAAACCAGGTGTAGTGTTAATTGAACATATCGGATTGGAAAACAATATAACCAACGCTGTTTCAAAAAGAATACTGTAATTTAGTACTACAATTTAACGCCATGACATTCCCTATTTTATTCGGCATTTTCGCAATTATCATCATTATGTGGAGAAGACATCGCAAAAGCAAGAATAACGATTAGTGCAAAATAGATTGTAAGATTGCTAGTGATTTTATCTCTTTAAACCCTTTGTAATGCCAGCTTAGCGACAGCTGAAATAATTCAAGAATTTTTTTTCTTTGATTTCCACTTAGTACAATACTTTCCAAATCATTATAAAATTGTACTTGTAAAAATGTAGACGCAGTTTGTGCTTCTTGTCCTTCTAAAAAATATGGATGTAATGGTTTTTCTTTTACAAACTGTCCTTCCTTCACATCTAAGTAAGCTGTTTCATTGGAGTAATTTCCTTGCAAGCCAAATCCCAAATTTTCACTCAAGTGAATTAAAAAATAAATAGACAAATTGCTTGCTAAAGAGGCACCTCCTTTATCTAATTGCTTAAATGTATCCTCAATTAAATAAAATAATTCAGGGTGGGGTTCAGGTTGTAATGTTTGTTGTAAAACCTCTACAATATAGGTAGCCACTGCGTTTCGGACTACATCGGAATATACATTTTGATAAATATAATCCCAGTTTACATCCTTTACCATTTGTAACCCTTTCATAGGACTGTGGTATACTTCCATTTGTAAAATGGCAGCAGGCTGATAATACACTGCTTTATTAGCACCTTTTTTACTAGTGGTTCTTACTCCTTTTATAATGTATTGTTGCAAACCAAAAAGCTCGGTGTACGCCGTCATTATTAAACTAGTATCTCCATACTTAGTTACGCGTAGTACAATGCCCTTGGTATTGTGTAGCATATTATTTTATCAAACGCTCTTAAACTGTTCTAAAAAACGTAAGTCGTTTTGTGAGTATAAACGTAAGTCGTTTACTTGGTATTTTAATTGTGCAATTCTTTCAACACCCATTCCAAACGCAAAGCCAGTATACTTTTCAGGGTCTATGCCAAAATTTTCTAACACTTTTGGATGCACCATTCCTGATCCTAAAATTTCAACCCATCCTGTGTGTTTACAAATGTTACATCCTTTGCCTGAACATATTTGACAGCTAATATCCATCTCGGCACTTGGCTCGGTGAATGGGAAATAACTTGGACGGAATCTTACTTTTACATCTTTGCCAAACATCTCTTGTACAAAGAAATACAAGGTTTGTTTTAAATCTGCAAAGCTTACATTCTCATCTATATACAACCCTTCTACTTGGTGGAAAAAACAATGCGCTCTTGCCGAAATTGTTTCGTTACGATACACACGTCCTGGACAGATTACACGGATAGGAGGTTTTTGTGTTTCCATCACGCGCGCCTGTACGCTACTTGTATGTGTTCTTAATAACCAAGCTGATTCATTTTCTGTAGCTTCTTTAACATAAAAAGTATCCTGCATATCACGCGCTGGATGATCCTCTGGCAAATTCATGGCACCAAAATTATGCCAGTCATCTTCTACCTCCGGGCCTTCGGCTACGGCAAATCCTAAGCGCTTAAATATGGATACCATTTGGTTACGCACCAAATTTAAAGGATGTCTTGTGCCAACTGTTACTGGATCACCAGGTAAGGTGAAATCAAATTTCGCTCCTGCTTGCTCTCCGCTTTCTCCTAATGCTTCTTGTAATTGCACCATTTTTTCTTCGGCTACAATTTTAAAAGCATTCAATATTTGACCAAATTCTTTCTTCTGCTCATTAGGTACATTCTTCATCTCCCCCATGATTTGTTTTACCAAACCCTTGGTTCCCAAGTATTTGATTCTGTATTGCTCTACCTGATCCGGGGTAGTTGCCTCGGTGGCAGCTATTTCGGCCTTGATTGCTTCTATTTGTTGTAACAATTGCTCCATACTGCGAATATACGCAAAAACCACACTTTGGTTTTAGATGCAGGAGAAAAATTAACCGCAAATCCCTTACATTTGTTACTCGGAAGATTTAATACATGGAGTACAATACAGCAAGAAGCATAATGGGGATGAGAGAGTATGGCCGTCACGTTCAAAGGATGGTAGACCATCTTATGACCATAGAGGATAAGGCCAAGCGTCAAGAACAAGCACAGGTGGTGATTGAATTGATGGGTTTTTTAAATCCTTCCCTTAAGAATATCGAAGATTACAAGCATAAATTATGGGATCACCTATTTTTTATGAGCAATTTTAAATTGGATGTGGAAAGCCCTTATCCAATTCCTACTAAGGAAACTTATAAGCAAAAGCCCGATCCTTTGCCTTACCCTAAACGCAAAATTAAATATGCACACTTAGGTAAGAATTTAGAATTGGTTATTGATAAAGCAATGGCTGAAACCGACGAAGAGAAAAAAGCAGGTTTCGCAAACAGCATTGCCCACTACATGAAATTGGCTTACAGCAACTGGCATAAAGAATTAGTTCAGGACGATGCTATCCGTAGCGAGTTAAACTCAATAACTGGAGGTGGTCTTGAATTTAGCAACACTCCTTATATTAAACATCGCAATCAAAACTTTGAGCGTGATGAATACCGTCCAGCTGGTGGAAGATGGCAAAACAACAATCGAAACAATCGTGGTGGAAGTGGTGGTGGTGGACGAGGACCAGGAGGTGGTAGTAGTGCAGGCGGACGAAACAATAACAACCGCAATTTTAAAAAGAGATACTAGTCATAACTACATATTAAAGAAGATCCCATCAGTTTTACTTGATGGGATTTTTTTATGCCTTGATTCAGGAAAAGATTAATTTCGTTTTATAACCCCAATTTTATGAGCTCATTTGAAGTAAGAGGTGGTAAGGCATTAAAAGGAACCATCATTCCACAAGGTGCAAAAAACGAAGCCTTGCAAATTTTATCTGCAGTTGTTTTAAGCAGCGAACCCATTACTATTTCAAACATCCCAAACATTGTTGATGTTAATTTATTGATTGAGCTACTACATGAAATGGGTGTAACAGTCGAAAAATTAGGTGAAGGTATTTATCGTTTTCAAGCAGATAAAATAGATCCAGATTATTTAGCTTCTGAAGATTTTAGAAAAAAGAGTGGACGTTTGCGTGGCTCTGTAATGCTTGCTGGTCCTATATTAGCTAGATTTAATGTTGCTTACTTACCTAAACCAGGTGGAGATAAAATTGGTCGAAGAAGATTAGACACGCATATAATTGGTTTTCAAAAATTAGGCGCTAAATACGAATATGATCAGGAGCTTGCTTGCTTTACTATTAAGACTGATGGTCTAAGAGGTTGTTATATGTTATTGGACGAGCCTTCTGTTACCGGCACTGCAAATATTGTAATGGCTGCTGTTTTAGCAGAAGGCATTACGACTATTTACAACGCTGCATGTGAACCTTATTTGCAACAGTTATGCGCAATGTTAAATAGAATGGGTGCAAAAATTGCAGGTGTAGGAAGTAATTTATTAACCATTGAAGGGGTGCAAAAATTAGGCGGCACGGAGCATCGCATTTTACCTGATATGATTGAGATTGGCTCTTTTATTGGATTAGCTGCTATGACCAAAAGTGAAATTCGCATTAAAGATGCGGGTGTGCAACACTTAGGTATTATACCAGATAAATTTAGATTGTTAGGAATTGATTTTGATATTCAGGGCGATGATATTTTTATTCCTGCACAAGAAGATTATGAAATTCAAACTTATATGGATGGTGGCATCTTAACTATTTATGATAATCCATGGCCTGGTTTTACACCCGACTTACTAAGTATAGTTTTAGTAACCGCAACACAAGCAAGAGGCAGTGTATTGATTCATCAAAAAATGTTTGAGAGCAGATTGTTTTTTACTGATAAATTAATTGATATGGGTGCACAAATTATCTTGTGTGATCCACATCGCGCTACGGTTATTGGACTTGGGCGTAAATATCCTTTACGTGGTATTACCATGAGCAGCCCTGATATCCGCGCTGGACAAGCATTATTGATTGCTGCACTTAGCGCTGAAGGCAAAAGCACCATTCAAAATATTGAACAAATAGATCGAGGCTATCAATACATTGATAAACGTTTACAAGAATTAGGAGCGGATATAAAACGTATTTAATTTATAGAAACAAGAAGGCCTCGAAATTCGAGGCCTTCTTGTTTCATCATTATCGAAAGTTTTAGATCTTTAAATTTTATTAACGATCTAAACAAACAAGAGGCCCGTTTATGGGGCCTCTTGAAAAAATCATTATCGAAAGTTTTAGATAGTTAAATTTTATTAATGGTCTAAAACTTTGCTGGTGTGCCAAATTTTGGAATTGATTTTTTAATGAACGCTTTTAAGTGTTCATTGCTTGTAGCTAAATCTTCTTTGCGTATGTACATCATATGTCCACTGCGGTATCCTTCCCAAAACATTCTGTCTTGAATTTTACCTGCTGCATCCATCTGCCACATATTGTATTTCGCATTAAAGTAATCACATGCACCATCATAATATCCTGATTGTACCAATAAATGTAAATATGGATTTTGCATCATAGCCTCGGCTAAATCGCTACCAGTATGGTTATTATTGTTATCCCATGGATACACGGGTCCAAAAATATTATATTCTAAATCGGTTTTATACCCCAACTCGTCTCTTAAATAAATATTAATAGCGGGGGTGAATGAATGTTCCCAACTTGTTAACTCGGCATTGTATTCTGGATCTTCACCTGCATCTTTTTTATCAATTCCTATATAACGAGAATCTAAACGTCCAATCGTTTTACCTTGCTCTCTTAATAATTCTTTCCAGAAAAAACTAAATGGAACTTCTAAATTTTGTTGCGCAATGGCGGTTTCACTTATACCAATATAACCAGACATTTTTTTAACAATTTCTTTTTTCTTATCCGCATTTAACACACCACCTTGTGCAATTGCTGGAATTAATTCATTCACTGTAAATGCTTCTACCTCGGGTAAGTACGCAGTTAAATCTTTGCCTTGATATTCCTTTGCTAATTTTTTATGATACCATGCTGTAGCTGCCATATATGGAACACGTAATGCCGCATTGGTAGGGCCTTCACGCTTAATGCCTAATTCGGTTGGAGATACCAATATCACACCATTTAAATACATCCAATGACGTGCTTGTAGTTCTAATGATAAACCTGATACTCTTGTTGTACCATAGCTCTCACCAATTAAGAACTTAGGAGATGCCCATCTTTTATTACGCACTACAAAAGTGCTAATCCAATCTGCTAGATATTTTACATCTGCATTTACTCCAAAAAATTTAGAGCCTGGAACCGACTTATCTAATATACGAGAGAAGCCTGTATTTACTGGATCTACATAAACAATGTCTGCAACGTCTAAAATTGAATTTGGATTTTCTTCAAATCCATAAGGTTGCACTGGATATCCTTCCTCGTCTATTTTTAATTTTTTTGGACCCGTATATCCTAAATGCATCCATACACTCGCCGTACCTGGTCCTCCATTAAATGAAATCACTAATGGGCGCTCGTCCTTATTAGTTACATCGGTTCTTTCATAATACACATAAAATAAACCGGCAATTGCTTTTCCATCCTCATCCCATACTGGAATCGTACCTGTTACTGCTTTATAGGGCACTTTCTGGCCTTTAATAGTTACTTCCCCTTTTGTTTCAGTTTTAGCTTCCAATGAAAGCTCTCTTTTAAAAGCTGGATTTTTATCCTCCTGCTTTGCTTTTGTACCCTCTTCGCCTGATTTTTGCGCTTGAGCAAACAAACTTGTAACCATCAATAAGGCTACCCACAATTGTTTTTGCATATTTCTATTTTTAAGTAGTAAGTATTTGATAGATAAATATACACCATAAATAGAGTTGGTTGCAACCGACCGTATAATTATTTAATGAGGAGCTCACTATTAAGGACGTAATTCTGTAAATTTGAGCATGTCAGATAATTTGAAAAAAGTAATCATTTTGGCCGCCCCATCAGGTGCTGGAAAATCTACTATTACCAAATATTTATTGGAAAAATTTCCTCGTTTAGCTTTTTCTATTTCGGCTACAACGCGTGCTCCTAGAGGGGCGGAACAAGATGGTGTTGAATATCATTTTTTAAGTTTAGCTAAATTTGAAGGGCTTATTTATCAAAATGAATTTTTAGAATACGAACAGGTTTACCAAGGTGTTTACTATGGTACTTTAAAATCAGAGCTAGACCGTATTTGGGCTCAAGGAAAAGTACCTGTTTTAGATATCGATGTAAAAGGTGCTATTCATGTGCAAAAACAATTAGGCGACAAAAGCCTTTCTGTTTTTATCATGCCGCCTTCCGTTGAAACTTTAAAAGAGCGTTTATTAAATAGACAAACAGAAACACCCGAAAGTATTCAAACCAGAATTGACAAGGCCGAATATGAAATTAGTTTTAGCAATCAATTTAATGCGATTGTTAAAAACGATGTTTTAGAGACTGCTTGCGCAGAAACAGCTAACTTACTAATACAATTTTTGGGTCCAGATTTTACGAAATAATTTAATTACTTAAAACATACAATTATGTCTTTGCAAGGAAAAACAGTGTTTATAACCGGAGGAAGCAGAGGCATAGGAAAGGCCATTGCTTTAAAGTTGGCTGGAGCAGGTGCTAATATTGTGATTGCTGCAAAATCGGTGGAAGAAGATCCGCGATT
>CANFLP010000080.1 GCA_947447835.1 Bacteroidota bacterium | reverse complement strand
GGTTGTTACATTAGACAAAGATGCACGTAAGATGAGCTTGAGCATTAAACAAATGACACAAGATCCTTGGAATGCAATCGAAAATAAATTCCCTGAAAACAGCAAGCACAAAGGTTTAGTGAAAAACATTACTCCTTACGGTGTATTTGTTGAATTAGAATCAGGAATTGGTGGAATGATTCACATCAGCGACTTAAGCTGGTTGAAGCGTTTCAATCACCCTTCTGAGTATGTTAAAGTAGGTGAGTCAATCGACATCATCATCTTAAACATCGACAAAGAAAACAGAAAATTACAATTAGGTCATAAGCAATTAGAAGAAGATCCTTGGAATGCATTAGAAGAAACTTTTGCAATCGGATCAATTCATGATGGTACTATCGTTCGTAAAGACGATAAAGGTGCTATTGTACAATTGCCACATGGCTTAGAAGGTTTTGCTCCTAACCGTCACCTTGCAAAAGAAGATGGTAAGCAAGTTCAAGCTGAAGAAACTGCACAATTCATGGTGATCGAATTTGATCGTAATGAAAAGAGAATTGTAGTATCTCATGCAAGAATTTGGGAACAAAACATTGTAGAAGAAAAAGAAGCAGCTAAGAAAGAAGCGAAAGCTGATTCTGATAAAACTAAAAAAGCAGTTAAAACAATCCAAGCTAAAGTTGAGAAATCTACTTTAGGTGATTTAGGTGCTTTGGCAGAAATTAAAGCTAAATTAGACGAGAACAAAGAGGGTTAATACTTTCCTTGCAAATGTCTTATAAAAGGTCTTATTCCTTTAAAAAGCCCCGCAAAAGCGGGGCTTTTTGTTTTTATCGCCTCTTAAAGAAATTAGAGGCTCAAAAACAACTTTGATGATTTTTAGCCCCGCTTTTGCGGGGCTTTTTGCATAAATGCCTGGTAGTCAACCAGGATTTAGCTATTTCTTAACGTCTTGGCCTTTATTGGCAATCTTTTTCATCCTAAATTGGGGATTATTAGTTAATTTTGCCACCCTGTATGAATAGAATAATAGCTGTCTTTTTTGTGATATTGAGTTTGACCTCTTGTACTTCAAAATTTCAACAAGTTTTAAAGAACAAGGATACTGATTATAAAGTAAAAATGGCTGAGAAGTATTTTGAAGCTAAGAAGTACAGAAATGCGCAGCAGCTCTTTGAGAACGTAATGCCTTTTGTAAAAGGTACTCCTAGATATGAGGAGTTGTATTTGAAATTTGCAAATGCATATTACTACGATAAGGATTATGAAAATGCTGAAAACTTATTTAAAACATTTGTTGAGTATTTTCCAAATAGTCCAAAGACAGAAGAGGTTGAATTCTTAAGAGCGTATACGTATTATAAGCGTTCGCCCAAAGCAGAATTGGATCAAACAACTACGAATAAAGCAATTCAGTCTATGCAATCATTTATTGACGCACATCCAACAAGTGCGAAAGTAAAAGAGGCAACTGAAGTGATTGATGCAAGTAGAGCAAAACTAGAATTGAAGGATTATAAAACGGCTACATTGTATGATAACCTTGCGTTGTATCGTGCTGCAGCTATATCATACGGGTTATTGTCTGACAATTATCCAGATTCTAAAAGTGCAGATAGATATAAATTATTGACAGTAAAATCTTATTACAAGTTTGCTGAAAATAGTTTTGCAGAAAAACAAAAAGAACGTTTTGATAAAGTAATAGAAGAATATAATGATTTCGTAGATCGATTCAGCGATAGTCCTTTATTGCCAGAAGCAAAAAAGATAAAAAAACAAACTGATAATTTTTTAAAAATAAAGAAATGAGTAAACTAAGAAGACACATGGGTGCAAACACACCTGCTGTTGTAGAAACAAAAAGTTTAAAAGCGTTAAAAGCTAAAACTGGTAATCTATATGAGTCTATTTCTATCATTGCAAAGAGAGCAAATCAAATTAATATCTCAATCAGAGAAGAATTGCACTCTAAATTAGAAGAGTTTGCAAGTCATACTGATAGCTTAGAGGAAATTCATGAGAATAAAGAACAAATTGAAATTTCAAAAGCATATGAGCGTATGCCAAATCCAGCAATTTTAGCAACTGCTGAATTTATAGACGATAAAATTTATTATAGAAATAACGAAGAAGCTGATCTTTTCCGTTAATCTAAAAAATACCTATCAAAACGTCCTGGAATCTTTATGGTATCAGGACGTTTTTGTATTTTAGGGTATCAATCTCCAGGACTATGTTCCGTAAATACATTCTTTTAGTTTTTTTATTGGGTGGTTCCTCTATCGCTTCATCTGCGCAGGAGTTATCAGCTACTATTAGTATTCAGAGTAGCAAGGTGGACAATCAAGTTGATCCTAAGACATTTACACAATTACAAACGCAGCTTAAGGATTTTATCAATCAAAGAAAGTGGTCTTCGGATGCATTTGGTAATGAGGAAAAAATTGATTGTAGCTTTTACATTACTATTGAATCAGTGTTGTCTCCAGGTGTATATGATGCCAAGCTAAGCGTCGTTTCTAATAGGCCTGTATTCAATACTAATTACACTACTCCTGTTTTAAACATGCAGGATGCAAATTTTACGTTTAAATATCAGCTATCACAACCTATTGAGTTCAACGAAAACAAAGTGCAGGGATCTGATCCTTTGGAGGCTAACTTAACCGCAACCTTGGCTTATTATATTAACGTAATACTCGGTTTAGATTATGACTCATATGCATTAAAAGCGGGCGCCCCTTATTTTGCCAAAGCGTTAAATATTGTTTATAATGCACCAGAGGCATCTGGTATAAATGGTTGGAAGTCGTTTGATGGACAAAGGAATCGCTTTATTTTCATCGATAATTTAACCAAGAGTGGGATGGATAAAGTACATGAAGTGATTTATAGTTATTATAGAGAAGGGCTTGATCAAATGTCAGAAAAGCCAGAAATAGCTAAGGGGGCTATTTTAAATTCATTAATGAGTATGCAGGAAGTGCAAGAGGCCAATACCAATACCATGATTGTCCCTATATTATTACAAGGTAAGTATACAGAAATCGTAGGCATATTTAGTAATGCAGATAGGTCCACTAAAAAACAATTGATAACTACCATGTCAGTAATAGATATATCCAATTTAAACAAGTATAAAGAGAAATTAGAATGATAAAAAGGATTACGATAATTGCGCTTTTATTTGTGATGTTGGGTTGTGGCCATAAAGAACAAAAACAAACAGACATTCCTTTAAGTAAAATGAAAGTAGTAGTTTGGCAGTTAATGCAAGCGGATGAATACTTCACACGTTATTCGGTTACAGATTCGACTTTAAAGAAGGAAAAGAAAAACGTCCAATATTATCAACAGATTTTTGATTTAAACAAGGTGGATAGGGTACAATTTTATAAGCAGATGAGATATTTAGAGACACATCCAGTGGAATTCAAAGAATTGATAGACTCTGTTAATGAACTTTCGAAAAGAGAAAAAACTGAGTTAATAAAGCATTAATGTATCAATGGGTCGCCAAACCTTTTTAATTTTGGCAATAATCACTTTTTAAATAAAACAACAAAACATATGAGTAATTTTTTAGGCAAACCAGCCCCAGCTTTCACTTTGTTTGATACAGATAAAAAAGCAACTTCATTAGCAGATTTCAAAGGACAAAATGTAGTAGTACTATTCTTTCCTTTAGCATTTACAGGAGTGTGTACTGCTGAATTATGTAGCATTAGAGACAATATTGGCACTTACAATAATGCAAATGCGCAAGTATTGGGTATTTCAGTTGACTCTGCTTTTACATTAGGCAAATTCAAAGAAGAGCAAAAATTAAATTTTCCTTTATTAAGTGATTTTAATAAAACTGCTTCAAAGTCATTCGACGTATTATATGAAGTATTCCCTGCTTTAGAAATGCAAGGTGTAAGCAAGCGTTCAGCGTTTGTAATTGACAAAGAGGGTGTAGTGCAATACGAAGAAGTTTGTGCAACTCCAGGTGATTTACCTGACTTTGCAGCAATTCAAAATGTATTGAATACTTTAAACTGAAATGTTAAGTCTTGTTAAGTCAAGATGAATACAAAAAAAGGCTCCAAGTAATTGGAGCCTTTTTTTGTATTATACAACTAGTTTAAATTACTACTACTCACTTATTTATCGCATACCTCAACAATCAAAAACTTTAAATAGTGCGTATTCTCCATGCCCCAAATAATAGGGTGGTCACTAGACTGTGATTGATAAGTAACTTGTCTAATTCTTTTTTTCGCATCTCGTGCAGCCATTTCGATGGTGTCTAAAAATAATTCAGGACTTACTAGATTTGTGCAGCTTGAACTAACTAAAAAACCACCATTGCGAAGTAATTGCATACCACGTAGGTTAATCTCTTTATATCCAGTGATAGCTTTATCTATATTATTTCTGCTCTTGGTGAATGCTGGAGGGTCAAGCATTACAACATCATACTTCTTGCCTTGTCTCCCCCAATTTTTTAATACATCAAATGCATTCATTGCTTCAAACTTTACAATATGATCCAATTTATTTAAAGCAGCATTTTTATTGGCTTGTTCAACAGCTGATTCAGAAATGTCAATCCCTAAAACCGATTTTGCTCCATAATGTGCAGCATGAATTTCAAATGTACCTGTGTAAGTAAATGCACCTAATACATCTGCACCTTTCACAATGTTTTGAATAGCACGTCGATTGTCTTGTTGGTCTAAAAAGTATCCTGTTTTTTGTCCATTCTCAATGTTCACATAAAATTGCAAATCATTTTCTTTAATAATAATTTCAGTAGGGAATGGGTCCGTTAAAAATCCTTTTTGTTGCACTAGTCCTTCCAATTCTCTCACAGGAACATCGTTACGTTCGTAAATCCCTTTTGGATTAAATATACTCTTCAAGGCAGCAACTATTGCTTCTTTCCAAACCTCAATTCCAAATGACAATGTTTGTATTACGAAGTAGTCATTGAACTTGTCAATGATAAGTGCAGGTAATCCATCTGCTTCACCAAATACCAATCTACAGTTTTCGGTATAGCCTAAATGTTTGCGATAGTCCCAGGCTTCTTGAATTTTTTGATGAAAAAAACCAGCTGTTATATCTTCTCTTTTACGCGTTAGTAAACGGATGATAATTTGAGAAGCAGGGTTGATATATCCACGACCTGCTAATTGGCCATCAAAGTAATACACTTCTACAATATCGCCTGGTTCAACCGGTCCAGCTATACGGTCAACTTCATTATTATAAATCCAAGGATGTCCAAGGGCAATCCTTTGGTTTATTTTCCTGTTTAAATACACTTTTGTCATAGGGCAAAGATAGGCAGTGATTGACTGACAACTTGTTCATTTTTAGGCTATTTAATGTCAATTTTGCTCTTTTAGGCCTTTGGCAATATATTTGCTCGCAATAGATAACAATAAGTCAATTATGGAAGAAAAAGAGATCATCAACCCGGATACAACAGAAAATGTCGAAAATAACACCGAAAATGCCCCAGAAGTGGAGATTGTGCCCCTTAGTGAGTTAGAACAAGCTACCGCAGACTTGGCAGAGCAAAAGGACAAGTACCTTCGTTTAATGGCCGAATTTGACAATTATAAGCGCAGAACTGCTAAGGAAAGAATGGATTTAATACAGACGGCTGGTAAGGATGTAATTGTGTCCTTATTGGATGTATTAGATGATTGTGATCGTGCTGAAAAGCAATTGAATACTTCAGACGACATTGCACTTCAAAGAGAAGGTATCCAACTGGTATTTAATAAAATCCGTTCAACGATGCAAGCTAAAGGATTAGTTGCTATGGAAAGTATTGGAAAGAATTTTGACGTTGAATTACACGAAGCGATTACTGAAGTGCCAGTTCCTGATGCAAAACAAAAAGGTAAAGTAATTGACGAAGTAACCAAGGGATATTTATTGAATGAAAAAATTATTCGTTTTGCTAAAGTGGTTGTAGGCAAATAAAAAAAGTGCATATGTCTAAAAGAGATTATTACGAAATATTAGGGGTAACAAAATCGGCGTCAGCTGACGAAATTAAAAAAGCTTACCGTAAAGTAGCTATGCAATTTCATCCAGATAGAAATCCTGGAGATAAGGCTGCAGAAGAAAAATTTAAGGAAGCTGCCGAAGCTTATGAAATATTAAGTGATAATGATAAGAAGGCAAAGTATGATCGTTTTGGTCACCAAGCTTTTGGCCCTGGTACAGGTGGTGGCGGAGGTGGGTTCCATGGTGGCGGTATGGATATGAATGATATTTTTAGTCAGTTTGGAGATATATTTGGTGACGAAGGATTTGGTGGATTTTTTGGTGGCGGAGGTGGAAGATCAAGAGGTGGTGGAGCGCGAGCCAGAGGTCAAAGAGGAAGTAACCTAAGAATTAAATTAAAATTAAATTTTGAAGAAATTGCAAACGGAGTTACTAAGCAAGTAAAAGTTAAAAAGCATGTTGCTTGTACAACCTGTGGTGGCAATGGTGCAAAGGATAAAAATAGTTTACAAACCTGTGCAACTTGTAATGGACAAGGACAGGTAAGAAAAGTAACGAATACCTTTTTAGGTCAAATGCAAACAGTAAACACTTGTCCAACTTGTAATGGAGAAGGTACAACGGTTACTGCAAAATGTACTGCTTGTAAAGGGGAAGGGCGTGTATATGGTGAAGAAACCATATCAATTGATATACCTGCGGGCGTACAGGATGGAATGCAGCTAAGTATGTCTGGTAAAGGTAATGCAGGAGAAAGAGGCGGTATGTCGGGTGATTTGATTATTATGATTGAAGAAGAAGCACATGAGTCATTACATAGAGATGGTTTAAATGTAGCTTATGATTTATATATCACTATACCAGATGCAATTTTTGGAACGAGTGTAGAAGTGCCAACTATTGATGGTAGGGCAAAAATCAAAATTCCAGCTGGAACACAAAGCGGTAAAATATTCCGATTAAAAGGAAAGGGTTTCCCAGAAGTACAAGGTTATGCAAAAGGGGATCAGTTAATTAATGTAAATGTTTGGACACCTCAGCATATTAGTGATGAAGAAAAGGCTGCATTAGAAAAAATGCAAGAAAGTGAAAACTTTAAACCTAAGCCAGTAAAAGGAGATAAGAGCTTCTACGATAGAGTAAAAGAAGCTTTCAAATAAATAAAAAAAGAGGGAATAAAATTTCCCTCTTTTTTTATTTACATCTTATGATTTTTTATTAGGTAAAACTCAATTAACTACTTTAATCTCTTTATACACTACTTGTACTATTAAATGCACTATTAGTTTAACTATGAGAGGGAATAAAATTTCCCTCTTTTTTTATTTACATCTTATGATTTTTTATTTCAACTGATATATTGCTCTTGTGTTTCTTCCCAGTCCATCATAGTCTAAGCCATAGCCAACTACAAATTTATTAGGGATATCAAAACAAGCGTAGTCTATTTTAACAGGATAGGCCAGCGCTTCTTTTTTATTCAACAATACAGCAATTTTAATTGACTTTGGTTGACTTGACTCTAATTGAGGTAAAAAGTGATGCAAGGTTTTACCGGTATCAATGATATCTTCCACAATAATAATATCGCGACCACTCACGTTAGCGTCCAATCCAATCGCAGTAATCACATTGCCCGATGAAGTTGTTCCCTTGTAAGAAGCTAGTTTAATAAAACATACTTCTGCTTCAATGGTAATTTGTCTAAATAAATCGGCAGTAAACAGAAAAGAGCCATTTAGTATTGACAAAAAAATGGGTCTTTTTCCTGCGTATTCTTGGTTTAATTGTTGAGCTAGTTCACTTATTTTATTTTGAATAGCTTCCTCGCTAATGTAGGGTTCAAATTCTTTATCTAATACTTTAATCGATGACATACAAATGGGTTAAATGATTAATTATTTTTTCTTTTTGAATAATGGTAAACTAAAAAGAGAACTACTGGTTGATTTAGTTACTTTTTTTATTGGAGTAGGCGCATTGGTTGGAACAGGAGTAGGAGTAGTTTTGGGAGCTGGAGCTACGGGTACTACTGGTATTTTATCCTTAGGCATACTAAACAAATAAAGGATTGTTCCTTCTAATAAAGTATGATCGGTTGCTGTTGGGTTGTATGATTGTAGTAATCCAAACTGAATGCCCTCTGTTTGGCTGATATCGTATAAGGTTTCACCTGCTTTAATAATGTGTACTTTTTTATTACTTTCTTTTTTCTTTTCACCAAGAAATACGAGTTGGTCTTTTTCTACTAAGTCCATTTCTTGCAAGTCATTGTAT
>CANFLP010000079.1 GCA_947447835.1 Bacteroidota bacterium | reverse complement strand
GGTGAAGCTACTTTCACAATCACAAGTGTTACTTATACTAAAGCTGATAAAGCTACAGTAACTGGTGACCTTTCTTTACATGGTGTTAAAGCTCCAATTAGCTTTACTGCTTATGTAAGAAGTACAGATCCAGCTAAAGGATTTTTTGCTGAAGCTTTCTTCCCATTAGACAGAACTGTTTTTGGTGTTAGCTACGGTGTTGGCATGGTTGATACTGATGTTCAATTAGCGATTCACTTGTACGCAAGTAAATAATTATTAAGGAAGATTATTCCTTTTCAAAAATACGAATTGCCAATAGGCAAAAAATAACCCCTAATTTTTAGTTAGGGGTTATTTTTTTTAATGAGTATTGTTTGAATTTCTTTGTCAGACGAAGTCTGAATATAATATTATATCTCGTAACGCTCTTTTAAAATATGTAAATGATGTAGCGCATGTCCAAATATAATAAAGCCTAATGCGTTTACAGAGATAGGGAAACCACTTGCAGTGCTTATTGATTTCATTTGTTCTTCAGTAAATGAAGCAAACAACAAGTTAGTAGATTGCCTTACCACTCTCCATTCTACTAGCATATCTTTCCAGTTTCTATTTGCGGCGTTTGCATTTTTTGCATATTCATTCTCGTCAAAACCTAATAGGGCTGCAGGTTCTTTTCTAGCTATCACCAATGCACGATAAGCAAAAATTCTTTCGGTATCAATTACGTGTTGGAACATTTGCTTGATAGTCCATTTGTCAGGGCCATAAGCGTCATTAATACGTTCTAATGGCACAGCATTCCAAGATTCAATTAGACGATCATTATACTGTTGTACTAAAATAGAGTAATCTTTTCCACTTGTATAGTTAATATAAGTTTGATGTGGTTTTCCGTATTCGGTCGCGCTAGGTCTGGGCATATTAAGGGGTTGATTTTAAAAGGGTACTAATTAGAGGAATTTGTTTTTATAGAACTGTTGGTTGACTTATTTTTTTTAGATCGATTGGTCGCAAAGGTACTCGCAATTTGTATAGCTTTTGCAGCATTTACAATTCCTCCACTTGAGGCAATCTGAACCAAGCTTTTGGTTTCTTCTTTTTGTGGAATACTAAACTGCATGTTTTGATCTGCAGGCTTCCAAGTACTTTGCATGATTATTTTTTTTACTTCTACTGCAGTGAGGTTAGGGTAGTAGGAACGAATCATTGCAGCTATATGACTCACTATAGGAGCTGCCATGCTAGTACCTTGTAAGTATCCATGGTTGGTTGCACCGGGAAATGCAGAGTAAATCTTATTGCCAGGAGAAAGTACGTCAACAATTTTTGGACCAAAATTGCTAAAATCAGTTAATAAAGTCCCGTTAATAAAATAATCACTACTTGCTCCAACCGTTATGATATTATTTGCTGTATCATTTAGAAAACTTGAATATGGATTGGGATATACTGGTTTAATATCAAGGTCGTAAGATTCATTACCTGCAGAATGCACGATAAGAACATCTTTTGCAGCTGCATATCTTATTGCACTGTCTACCCAAATTTGTTCGGGAGAAAATGATTTGCCAAAACTCATATTGATAATTTTGGCGCCATTGTCTACTGCGTATCTGATTCCTAGTGCAATGTCTTTGTCATATTCATCACCATCAGGAACTACGCGCACACTCATTATTTGAATAGAAGGGTAGAGTGAATTTACATTCCAATTACTGTCGGGTATACTTGCTACTAGGCCTGCTACATGGGTGCCATGTTTTGCATTAGGGCCTGTAATATTATTATTTCCATAATATTTGTCGGCTAAACTTTCGTAATTGTCTTTTATAATATTAGCACGAATTGGGGCAGGAGCTTCGGTCTTTGATTTTGCAGATTTTTCTTTACCCTCTATATACTCTTTCAAATCACTCATTACATCACTAAAGGAAGTTTCTTTATCCACCCCTAGTATTTGTATGGTTCTTAGGTATGCCATTTTTGCATCCAATGTTACTCTACCAACTGGTTGATAAGGCTCTAATTTTACAACATTAAAATTACTATCATTCATTTCCTTGATAATGATATTGCCTAGTTTTTGTACGGCATTGGTAGCCATTTTTATGTATTGCAAGTTGGCAGCATCTTCCTCAGAAAATTCAATTTCTGCAGCAGCTTCTTTCCAAACCAAGTATTGTTTTTTTTGCGCTTTGTTCAACTTATTTGTGTCAATTATTACGCCTTCATACTGGGTTTTGAATTTGTGATAAATTCTAGATTTTTCATCGGAGGCTTTATCAATATTTTCACCCTCTTTTCCTCCTAAAAAATTCCATCCATGTATATCATCTATATATCCATTATGGTCATCATCAATTCCATTGTTTGGGATTTCCTTGGTGTTTGTCCAAAGCCTACTTTTTAATTCTAATTGATTGGTGTCTACTCCTCCATCCATTACTGCTACAATAATAGGGGTGGGCTTGTTAGAAAGAGTTGCTAACTTTTCATAAGCTTGACGTAAACTAATGCCATGAACTGTGTCCTTTACATAATCCTTCCAATGCCAGTTTTGATTGGCTACATTGGTTTGTCCAATTGCAATTAATTGAATGAATAAGATACATCCAACTAAGCCCCATTTTTTCATATGATTATAAATCAAATTTTATGCCTTGTGCTAATGGCAAAGTGTTACTCCAGTTAATAGTATTTGTTTGACGACGCATATATGCTTTCCATGCATCACTTCCACTTTCTCTACCACCACCAGTTTCTTTTTCGCCACCAAATGCGCCACCAATTTCTGCTCCACTTGTTCCTATGTTTACATTGGCTATACCACAATCACTTCCTTGTGCAGATAAGAATAATTCAGATTCTCTCATATTTAATGTCATGATTGCCGAAGACAATCCTTGTGGCACATTATTTTGAATGGCGATTGCTTCTTCGATAGTTGCATATTTCATTACATACAAAATAGGAGCGAAGGTTTCATGTTGTACAATGGCATAGTGAGGAAGTGCTTCGGCGATACAAGGTTTAACATAGCATCCGCTTTCAAAACCAGCACCCTCTAATACACCACCTTCCACTAAAAATTTTCCACCTTCTTTCTTGCAGTTTTCGATACTTTGTAAATATAATTTAACCGCATCTTTGTCAATTAATGGCCCCATGTGATTTTTTGAATCTAGTGGATCTCCAATAACTATTTGTTGATATGCCTTGGTTAATTTTCCCACAAAACTATCATACACATTTTCGTGAATAATTAATCGTCTTGTGCTAGTACATCTTTGTCCTGCGGTACCCACAGCTCCAAACACAGCACCAATTAAAGACATATCTAAGTCGGCATTTTCTGAAATAATAATTGCATTATTGCCTCCTAATTCTAAAATTGTTTTTCCTAATCTTCCTGCAACTGCTTTATTTAATTCTTTACCCATTCTTGTTGAACCTGTAGCAGATACCAATGGAATTCTGGTATCATTACTCATCCATTCTCCAACGTTTCTTCCTCCTTGAATTAAATTATTGACGCCTTCTGGAACATTATTTGCTGCAAATACTTTTGCAACAATATTTTGAACAGCATTACCACACAAAGGTGTTTTTTCACTTGGTTTCCATACCGTTACATTTCCGCAAACCCATGCTAATGAAGCGTTCCAGCTCCATACAGCAACAGGAAAGTTAAATGCAGATATAATACCAACAATTCCCATTGGATGCCATTGCTCATACATTCTGTGTGAAGGTCTTTCACTATGCATGGTTAATCCATACAATTGTCTTGATAATCCAACAGCAAAATCACATATATCAATCATCTCTTGTACTTCACCTAATCCTTCTTGTAAACTTTTTCCCATTTCATAGCTTACTAATTGTCCTAAGGCATGTTTTTCTGCTCTAAGTGCTTCTCCTAATTGTCTTACCACTTCTCCTCTTTTTGGTGCTGGCCATTTTCTCCATTCCAAAAATGCAGTTTGAGCAGTGGTTATTATTTTTTCGTATGCTTGTTGATCTGTTGTAGTAACTGATCCAATTAATTTATTGTCTACAGGGGAGAAACTTAATATTAATTCACCTTTACTTTCAACAGTTGCTATACCCGTTGAACTGCCCTCATTTTCTTTTTGCAACTTTAATTTGTGTAAGAATTCCATGTGTCTATTTTTTAATTTTTTCTATAATATTTGTTGTCGAAAAACCCTCTACGATAGGGTTGATGATTACTTTTCCTCCATTGGCAATCACTTCCTTTGCACCTACAATAGTATCAATGGTATAGTCGCCACCCTTTACTAAAACGTCAGGTAGTAATTGTGTTATGAGTTCATAGGGTGTATCTTCTTCAAATACAACAACAGCGTCTACTAATACAAGGTTGGCAATAACTATAGCACGGCTTTCGGTAGAATTGATTGGTCGTTCTGGGCCTTTCAATCTTTTTACACTTGCATCACTGTTCAATCCCACAATTAAATAATCGGCTTCTTTTGCAGCTTGTCCAATAGAGTATAAATGGCCAGGGTGTAAAATATCAAAACAGCCATTGGTAAAGGATACTGTTTTACCTGTAACCTTCCAGGCTTGTATCATGAGCTTTGCTTCTTCAATTGTCATGATCTTTTTTTCTATACCTTCCACAAATCGCATACTACTTGTCTTGTTTGTTTATAATAGGGAGTACAATTAAACTTATTCCACCTAACACGATAATAATTAAAAACTGTGCAAACCATTGTACGGTTCCATTGGCTAATCCTAATGTGTATTCAACACCATTTAATTCTAAAACTTTTGCCATTAAATAAGCATATGCGCCAATACCACCTGGGGTAATAATCATGCCGATACTTGCATACGCTAAACAACTTATGGCGGTTGCAAATGAGCTTGTAGTGCCTACCGTTCCCATCAGGCCAATGTAGGTTGCAAGCAAGTACATAAACCAAATGCCAAATGAGTATAAGAAAAATAAATTATGCTGTTTTAATTTGGTGGCACTTATTACACCTTCCCAAATACCTAATAATATATGCTTGATGCTTGCAATTGTTTTTTGTAATTTATTTTTGAAAATAAATAATAGGATCACGGCTGTAACTATAAAACTTATTGCTATGTACAAAAAATAATGATTGTTTTGTGCCGCTGGATTATGTGCTGATTGCATTCTTAATTGATGCCAGCCAGATGCTATGACACTAAATTGTAATGTCAATGCAAGGATGAATACAATGCCTAAGCTTAATACATCAAAGGCGCGTTCAGCTACAATCGTTCCCACAATCTTTTCGGCAGGTACTTTTTCATATTTAGAAAGTAGGGTACATTTTAATACTTCCCCTAGTCTGGGCACTGCTAAGTTGGCCAAATAACCAATAAGTACCGCCAAGAAAGTATTCATGATAGAGGGCTTGTATCCAAGTGGCTCCATAATAAGTCTCCATCTAAGTGCTCTCAAAAAGTGAGAAAAACCTAAAATTAATAATACGGGGAAAATGATCCAATATTTAGTAGTCTTGAGCGCCGTGGTAAATTTTTCCCATTCCTGAGGTGGAATTTGATGTAAACTCCACCAAATCAGCAAAATGCCAATAAAGAAGAAGAAGGCTATTTTGAGGAATTTACTCATTATCGTTAGTTTTTCGAATGTGTTGCAATTTACGACCTATTGTCCTATAAATATTGCTTTGACAGGGTAATTATTGCCCTTTTTTAGGGGTTTCTTAAAGTGCGTACAATTTCGTACCTTCGCAGACTCAAAGATGGTTCTGAGTTAAACCCAAATGGAATGTCTGAAAAAAAACGAATTTTATACATCGCAACCGAAATGTCACCTTATTTAGAGTTGACAGAGTTTGCCGAGGTAATTAATAAACTAGCCATTAAAAGCAACGATAGTGGATTGGAAGTTCGTTGTATTATGCCAAGATTTGGTGTAATCAATGAAAGAAGACATCGTTTGCACGAAGTTGTTCGCCTTTCTGGTATCAATGTGCAAGTAGATGGTGATGACTATCCTTTGCAAATTAAAGTGGCTTCCTTACCTAATGCACGTTTACAAGTTTACTTTTTAGAGAATGAAGACTTTTTTAAACGTAAGCAAATTTTTCACGATGAAAATGAAGCTTGGTTTGATGACAATGCATTAAGAACAGTTTTCTTTTGCCGAGGTGCGTTAGAAACAGTTAAGAAATTTGGATGGCCTCCAGATATTATTCATTGTAGTGGCTGGATGACAGGTTTAATTCCAGCTTATATTAAAACTGCGTTCAAGAAAGAGCCGGTTTTCTCTAATTCAAAAGTAGTTTTCACTATTGGTGCTAATACTTTTGAAGATAAATTCGATAAGGATTTATTAAGTAAGGCGCTTATTAATGCTAATATCAAGGAAAAAGATTTAGAGTCATTTAAAGACTTAAATAATGCCGCTTTGTTTAGAGGAGGCGCAACCTATGCCGATGCCATTACTTTTGGCTCGGATATTATTGACAAAAAATTGGTTTCTGAATTTTCTACTGTAAAAGGTAAAAAAGTAGTTCCATTCAATGGATGGGATTCCGATTTAACAGAGTATTTAGATTTATACAACGAACTTGCAGGCAAGTAAAGACAAATTAATTCATGGCATCAAATAATATTGTGAGAAACATTTCGGTTCTATTATTAACAAGCTTTCTTTTTGCAGCTTGTACTAGAATTGGAACTACAGAATTGGGGTTAGGACTATTACCTTCTATCGATTCATTTAACACTAAGGATACTGTATTGGATGTAGAGACTGAAACAGCAGATCGTCCAGATACATTGAGAATATATGGTTCTGATGACCATATAATAGGAACTATATCAAATGATCCAGTTTTTGGAAGCACAACTGCTAGTATGTTTTTCCAATTAAAACCAACTTCTTTTCCTTATTATACAAGGGGTTCAAGAGATAGCTTGGTGGTAGACTCTGCTGTATTAATTCTTTCTTATAAAGGATTTTATGGTGATTCAACAAAGCCTTTAACGCTAAATTTAAAAAGAATTAGTGCTTCTACACCATTAACTGCGGATTCAATCATTGCTAGTAACTACCCTGAATTATACAATATTCAGACAGATGCTACCATGGCTAATCCCTTTACATTGGACTTTACGCATGTTCATGATTCTGTAATTAATCGTTTTGAAGCTGCAATAAATCAAATTAGAATTCCATTAAATAAGACATTTACGGATTTATTTCTAAAAGTGTATGATACTACTACTGCTTACAGAACAGATACCACTTTAAGACAATATTTCCCTGGGTTTGCTTTAACCGCATCTAATAATAACAATGTATTAGTAAGAATCAATTTATTAGATACGAATACTAAACTTGCTTTATACTACAATACCAATTCATTGTCTTCGGCTGTTGCAGGTGTTAGAGATACCGTTGCGGATTATTTTAGATTCGCATTGTATGACAACGGGGATGCAAATTTTGTTAAGAGAAATAGATCAGGGGCTGAAGTTGCGAGTCATTTTGGACGTGCAAAAGACTCCTTAGTATATGTGCAAACAAGTCCTGGAACCATTGTAAAAATTAAAGTACCAGGCTTAAAGAATTTTGCCAATAAAATTATTCATAGAGCTGAATTAATTGCAGAGGAAGTACCTGCTTCTAATCCAAGTTCTTTAGAGGCACAATGGACTGCACCTAAATATTTATTTTTAGGGGCATATGACAGCGCAAAAAATATAATTAGAAACGTACCTAACGATTATCAAGGAACAGTGAATTCAGCTCAGTTTGCTCGATTTGGTGGTAGGGTGTTGTATAAGCCTGTTCAAGGTTTTGATAATGTTGCTACGTATAATTTTGATATTAGCAGATATATGCAAGGGGTCATTTCAAGAAAGGATTCCATATTTGATTTAAGAATTTTTGCTCCTGTTAATGACTCGCTTAAATATGTTCCTGCGTATCCTAATAATATTACTGCTGGGACGGACTATCTAACAAGTTCACTTGGTAATCAACCAGGAGTAGGTCGTGTTAGATTAGGGGGAGGAAGCCATTCTAAATTCAAAATGAGATTACACGTATATTATTCTGATTTATAATCATTAAGAATATTTAATATATTTGCTTTTTACAACAAACATCTAAATAAAAGAATATGCCTTATTTATTTACATCTGAGAGTGTTTCTGAAGGACATCCAGACAAAGTAGCGGATCAGATTTCTGACGCATTAATCGACAACTTTTTAGCATTCGATCCACAATCAAAAGTGGCATGTGAAACTTTAGTTACTACAGGTCAAGTTATTTTGGCTGGTGAAGTAAAATCT
>CANFLP010000078.1 GCA_947447835.1 Bacteroidota bacterium | reverse complement strand
TTTTTAGCTGGTGCCGCTTTTTTAGCTGGTACTGCTTTTTTTGCAGGAGCCGCTTTTTTAGCTGGTGCCGCAACTTTTTTAGCAGGCGCTGCCTTTTTAGCAGGTGCTACCTTTTTAACAGGAGCCGCCTTTTTAGCTGGTGCTGCCTTTTTAATTGGTGCCTTAGCCGGAGCTGCTTTCTTAGGCGCTGGTTTCTTTGTAGCCATAATTATCCTTTTTGTAAAACTGAAATCCTTAATTTTTGGTCATTTATTTCGACATCCACCCCGTCTTCTATAGCCGGGACCCAGTCTATTTCCATTGCCAGTATTTCGCGGCAAATATAATCTGAAAATTCATTAATAGAGTCTTTCAAATCTGTGTTATCCACAATTCGGAGTAAAATCTTGTCTGTAAGGTCAAAATTGGCCTCTTTTCTGATGTTTTGAACCCTGTTTACCAATTCGCGAGCATATCCTTCCTTTAATAAGGCCGGACTTAGGGTGATATCCAAGGCAACTGTAAGGGCACTCTTCACCGCGACGCTCCATCCTGGGATGTCCTCGGCTATAATTTCTACCTCACTAACCAATAATGGAATTAATTCACCTTCAATGTCCAAGTTGAGGGTCCCCTCTTTTTCAAGTTGGGTAATCTGAGCCTGGCTTAAGGCAGTGATTACTGCAGATGCCTGTTTCATCTTAGTACCCAACTTAGCCCCTAGTAATTTGAAATTAGGCTTCAATTTTTTGCTAATTACCCCTTCAGTCTCTGTGATATAATTTATTTCCTTCACATTTACCTCGGCCAAAATAAGCTCCTCCATTTGTTCGATGGCCGCTTTCATTTTTGGATCCAATACAGGTATTAATATTTTTTGTAATGGCTGGCGTACTTTAATGTTTACTTTCTTACGTACAGATAATACTAATGAACAAATGTCTTGTGCCATTTGCATACGTTCTTCCAATGCAATATCCATTTTTGAAACATCTGCTTTTGGAAAATCTACATGATGTATTGATGTTGCATTATGTCGCTTAGTAATTCCGTTTAAGTTTCTAAATACTTGATCACAGAAGAATGGTGCGATTGGCGCCATTAATCGGGTGATGGTTTCTAAACATTCATATAATGTTTGGTATGCTGCAATTTTATCTTGCGTATAAGTCCCCTTCCAAAAACGACGACGACATAAACGCACGTACCAGTTGCTCAAATGCTCATCTACAAAGGTTTCTATGGCACGCCCAGCATTGGTTGGCTCAAAGTCATCCATCGAAGTTGTCACAGTTTGCACCAAAGTATTTAAAGAGGATATAATCCATCGATCAATTTCAGGTCTTTCAGCTACAGGTATATAGTCTTGCTCAAATTGAAATCCATCCACGTTCGCATACAAAACAAAGAACTGATAAGTGTTATACAAAGTGCCAAAGAATTTTCTTTGTACTTCTTGAATTCCAGATAAGTCAAACTTTAAGTTATCCCATGGAGATGCATTGGTGACCAAGTACCAACGCGTTGCATCTGCACCGTAAGTATTTAAGGTATCAAATGGATTTACTACGTTTCCTAAACGCTTACTCATTTTATTGCCATTCTTATCCAATACCAAGCCATTACTCATAACAGCTTTATAAGCAACACTATCAAATAACAATACCCCTAAAGTATGTAATGTATAAAACCATCCACGTGTTTGGTCAACACCTTCACAAATAAAATCAGCAGGGAATGCCTCGCCTTTATCAATTAAGTCTTTGTTATCAAATGGATAATGCCATTGCGCATATGGCATAGCTCCTGAATCAAACCAAACGTCCACTAAGTCAGACACACGTTTCATAGGCTGACCAGTTGCACTTAACAATTCTATCTGATCCACAAATGGCTTGTGTAAATCCACGTCTAATATTCCGTCTACTATTTGCAAGTTCACATCCTTATTAAAACCTTTTTCTTTTGCAGCAACAAACAATGTTGTTAACTCTTCAATGGAACCAATACAAATTTCTTCGGTACCGTCTTCGGTTCTCCAAATAGGCAATGGGGTTCCCCAATATCTGCTTCGAGACAAATTCCAGTCCACCATATTCTCTAACCAATTACCAAATCGGCCTTCGCCTGTACTCTTTGGTTTCCAATTAATGGTTTTATTTAATTCAACTAAGCGATCTTTAACGGCAGTAGTTTTGATAAACCAAGCGTCTAATGGATAATATAAAATAGGCTTATCTGTTCTCCAACAATGCGGATAATTGTGTTCGTATTTTTCTACTTTAAAAGCACGATTCTCTTTTTTAAGTTTAACGCAAATATCAACGTTTACATCTTGATAGTCTTTTTCGTCCTTGTAGTTTTTTACATAACGTGCACTAAATTCACCAACGCCCTCTACAAATTTTCCTGCTCTATCCACCAATGTAATGATACCTAAATTATTTTTTTGTCCAACCTTATAGTCATCCGCACCAAATGCAGGAGCAGTATGTACAATACCAGTACCATCCTCGGTTGTTACGAAATCACCAACAACTATTTTAAAAGGATCTCCTTCAAATGTTGCAGGATCATTTGCTTCAAAAGGCATTAACTGTTCGTAACGTAATCCATTTAATTGTGACCCTTTGCATTCAGCAATTACTTTCCAAGGAACAATTTTATCGCCTTCTACAAATGTATCTATCGTTAATCCTTCCTCTTTAAAATATTTTGACAATAAAGCCTTAGCCAATACTACATTCACTGGCATTGCAGTGTATGGATTATAGGTTGCTACTAATACATAATCAATGTTTGGGCCTACTGTTAAACCTAGGTTAGATGGCAATGTCCATGGAGTGGTTGTCCATGCCATATAATACACATCTTGATTATTTTTATTGGTTGCTGCTGCATCAAATAAAAATTGGCTTTCTGCGGATTGCAACGCTTTAAACATTACAACTGCAGATGTATCTTTTACATCTTTGTAAGTACCAGGCTGATTTAATTCGTGCGAACTTAATCCCGTACCTGCAGCAGGTGAATAAGGTTGTATGCTAACGCTTTGGTATAAATATCCTTTTTTATAAAGCGTACTTAAAATCCACCAAAGGGTTTCAATGTAATTGTTTTCAAATGTGATGTATGGATTATTTAAATCTACCCAATAACCCATCTTGTTTGTAATGTCATCCCACTCTTTTTTGTAACGCAATACTGCTTCACGACATTTTTTATTGTACTCCTCTACAGTAATTTTTTTGCCAATATCTTCTTTAGTAATCCCTAATTCTTTTTCAACTCCTAGCTCTACAGGTAATCCGTGTGTATCCCATCCACCTTTTCTTTTTACTTGAAATCCCTGCATCGTTTTATAACGACACATCATATCTTTTAAAGTTCTAGAAATTACATGGTGAATACCTGGCATTCCGTTTGCACTTGGAGGTCCTTCATAAAACACAAAAGGTGTTTTACCCTCACGTAAACTAACTGATTGCTCAAATGCCTGTTCTTTTTTCCAAGCTGCTAATATCTCTGCCTCAATTGTAGGCAGATGTAAGCCATTAAATTCTGGGTATTGGTTGCTCATAAAACGCTTGTCCTAGCTGATTTTTAGGGCACGAAGGTACGAAATTTTGTACTATTCTGGGATCTTTGCCTCTTCCTGAGCTGGTTCTGAAGTAGTTAGCATGGTAGTATCCCCAAAAAACTTGCCCTGGAACACAAAAAGAGCAATTACACCTGTGCTAATTGCCATATCGGCAAAATTGAAAACCGGTCGGAAAAACTCAAACTCCTCCCCACCCCAAATTGGGAACCAAGTTGGGTAATGCGCATCTCTAATGATTGGGAAATAGAACATATCTACCACTTTACCATACAAGAAAGGGGCATAACCCCCTGTTTTGGGAAGTAACATAGCTACCTGAGTGGTGTAAGGCACACTTTGCTCAAATAACATCCCGTAAAACATGCTATCTATCAAATTACCAACTGCTCCAGCAAATATTAGAGCTGCGCAAAAGATAAATCCATTGTGGTATTTCTTATCTATAAATCCCTTAATTAAAAAAGAACCCCAAATTACTGCCACCAAACGAAACAGGGTCAAGATGATTTTACCAAAACTACCCCCAAATTTCATACCCCATGCCATGCCCTCATTCTCTACAAAATGTAACCTTGCCCATGAGCCAATCATAGCATGCTCTTCACCAATAAAATAGTTGAGTTTAATATAAAACTTAATGGCCTGGTCTATAAAAAGAATCAGAAGGATTAATGCAATTACTTTTTTCCCGTTCATGCGTTTGTTTGAAATTGAATGTAAAGATAAGTTAGTCTAGGATTAGTCCTTGTTTTCCTTTGCTAGTTTTTGTTTATTAATGAAAATTGAATATAAAATTGACCCTGTGATACAAAAGAGAATCACTAATAAAGAAAGTATCACTTGTGCATTTTTATCCATCCAAAGATTAATATAATGTTCACCCAACATTTTTACGCCAATAAATACCAATACAATAGCAATACCTTGTTGTAGGTGTTCAAATTCATTTACTGCACCTCTTAGTAAAAAGAATAAAGATCTTAATCCTAGTACAGCAAAAATGTTGGAAGTGTATATTACCATACTATTACGAGAAATTCCCATTACAGCAGGGATTGAGTCCAATGCAAATACCAAATCTATTGCAGCTAGTAAAACCACAACAACAAACAAGCTTGTATAAAGGGGCTTGTTATTATGGTCTCTGATTACAAATTTTCCATCACCATCCGTATTTCCAATAGGCAATATTTTCTTTAAAAATTTATAAACCTTAGATTCATGCGGATCAAAGGAATCGTTTTCATTTGCAACAAACATCTTATATCCGGTATACACTAAAAACACACCAAACAAATATAATACCCAAGCAAACTTGGCTACTAGTGCAACCCCAACTGTTATAAATATTACACGAAATACAATGGCAGCTAAAATACCAATTAATAATACCCTTGAATAGTTTTTTTCTTTTACTTTAAACGCATCAAATATTAAAATGAAAACGAAAATATTATCAATACTTAAACTCCATTCCATTAAATAACCACTTAAATATTCTAGTCCTATTTTTTGACCATCTTCTATCCATAAAAAAATAAAAAATGCCAAGGCCAACAAGACCCATAAAAAGGTTTGCTTTAAAGCTTGTCCGATTGTTATGATGGCCCCTTTTTTACTAAAAAAGCCAAGGTCTAATATCAAGGCGCCTACTATTACCACGCCAAAAACTAGATATACTATTTGATCTGTACTCATGGGTTAAAGTTAATAAAGAAATACTAGGCAGCAAATTGACCTTTTCTATAACGGGTCCAAATTGCCGAAATAATTAGTAATAATAATAAAGGGCCCAATACTAGCAATAACTGCCATTTTAGTCTCGAAACGGCTAGTTTGTCCTTGTCTAATAATCTTAATACAATGGTTTTATTTCTGCTTTCCAATAAACCGGCTGGTTCATTTAAATAGGCAATTGCATTCAGATAGAAGCTTCTATTCGCAAACTGGTATTCATCAAATGGCAGCATACCCATTGGAAGTGGAACTAACGCTCCTTGGTCATTTTTAGTGGTCTTATTGGTAATGATGTCTGCATCCGAAATGACTATTTGCTTTGACACCGCCGCCCCTTTGGCTATAAAAGGATGTCCAGTATTTAATTGAATGCTATCTAATAAACTATTCGACATTCTATTTGCGTACAAAGAATTGAATTTTCCCTCTAATAGCACTGCCACGGGTATCTGATGTTTATTAAAGGTGAGCATATCGGACTCGTCCCTAACACTATTTAAACTTACCACATTAGGCGTTGCAATAAATCTCGTGTTCGTATCAGTATGAAGTAAAATTGTTTTTTGAATCTCTTTATTTGCAAGCGTATCAATACTTGAAGGGAATAGGGATAATACACGATCCATATTTTGAGAGATAACACTGTTTTCATTTCCATTTAAAAACGGATAATAAGGCCATGGTATTCTTTGCATTAATGGTGTGCCATCGGGTTGCTTACCTACAACAATGGGTAATTTTGCGCAATTTAAATCCTGCACCAAATTGGAATTAATCCTTACCCCATACTTAAATAATAAGTCATCTAATCCAAGGCCTCTATCAAATGCAATATATGAGCCACTCGTCTTTTGTAAACTGTCGTATTCGGCATATAATTTATCAATAGCCCAAATAATATTTCCACCAGACATTACATATTGATCCAACTTTAATTTGTCGACATCGGTAAAAGGCAATGTCGGTTTTACTATAATTAATGTTTTTATTTTTTGCGCATTGGGGTAGCCCTTCTTTAAATCAAATATGCTTAAATGATATTGGTTTTTAATCGAAAGTCCTAAATCATTTACAGACAAATCAATTGGCTCGCCATTGCCAATTAAATAACTAATTTGAGGAACGCTGGGTCTATTTAATAAGTAAACTGCCTGTACAAACTTATGTTCTAATAAAGCCTCTGCAGCATTAGCACTAGCTTCTAAGTCCTCGGAAGGCACATCTTTTACTACATTATAAGGCTTGAAATATTTTTTTCCCGAACGTAGGTCAATGGCAATCGGCTTTTGCCCTGCCACCTCAATTATTGCACCAGGCATTAATAATTGATCTACTCTTTTATCTGAAGCATTTCCTGGATCTTGTATACGTTCAATAGGTACACCTAATTTTGACAAGCTATCATAAAACTGATACAATGAAGAGTCCTTGTACATTGCACTAGGTACTTCCAATTGCCATTGTATATTTTTAGGATTAATTTGTTGTAACTGATTTAATAAGATAGTTGCAGACTGAGCAATTTTTTTATAATAAGTAGGTATCTCTCCTCCTAAATACAAATGAATTGTAACAGGAACATCCAACTGTTTAATAATATCTTTTGAGCTTGTGCTTATACTGTATCTGTGGTCTTTGGTTAAATCCAATTGCATCGGCAACTGGGATGCGGTATAGTTTACAATAATAATAAGCACAAGTATAAGTGCATTTTTTACAGTTCCTTTTATTTGTTCTATAGCGCCTATCCCAAACAATACAATCAACGAAATAAAATAAACCATATCTGCCAAGCTAATTACACCCTTACTCACATTTTGATAGTGATATGCAAGGCCTAATTGCTGTACATAATAATCAAACCCATTTTTAAAAATAGCTATGGCACTCATCCATTCAAAGCCCTTATACAAAAGCACTGAAATAGTAATAGATAGTAATAAGGAAACCAAGCCATTCTTGGAAGCACTGCTGGTAAAAACACCTATGGCCGTATACACTGCTGCTAAACAAAGCAAGCCCCAATAGGACCCTAGCGTAGCACCCCAGTCCAATCCTCCAACTGAACTTAAACTGTTTAATGAAACAGCATATATCAATGTTGGCACAACAGCTATACATACAATGATAAACGATCCTATAAATTTTGCTGCCACTAACTGTACTGGACGAATAGGCAATGTTCTTAATAACTCGTACGTACCCTGTTTATACTCCTCCGAAAAACTCCGCATCGTAATGGCAGGAATTAATAATAATAATAACCAGGGTGCAAAATCAAAATAAACCTGCAAGGATGCATACCCAAAATCAAAAACATTATAATTAGGCAATACAAATAAAAACAAGCCATTCACCAATAGGTAAAAGCCAATGATTAAATAACCTGTAAGGCCACTAAAATATTGTGTCCACTCTTTTTTACAAATTGCCCACATAGGTCTCAAAGCTACAAAAAAAATACCCCAGTTGTTACTGGAGTATTTTGTATAAATAGTTAAAGTATTATAAAGCTACACTGCAAAGCTTTCGCCACATCCACAGCTTCGGCTTGCATTGGGATTATTGAAATAAAACCCTTTGCCATTTAAACCATCCGAAAAGTCTAATTCTGTATTCACTAAGTACAAGAAGCTTTTTAAATCGGTTACAATTTTAACGCCGTTGTCCTCAAACACCTGATCCATAGGTTTAATTTCATTGTCGAAATCTAACTTATAGCTCAAGCCCGAACAACCACCGCCCACAACACCTACTCTTAAAAAGTATGCGGAGTCATTTGCGATTTCGGCATCCTGCATAAGTTGTATCACTTTTGCTTTCGCCTTTTCGCTTACTAAAATTGTATTTTCTGCTACTGTACTCATATTAATATCTTAGTGAATGCGCTCTTCAAATACTAATTCTTCTAGACCATTTTTTACGCGATAGTCATTGATTGCTGATTTAATAGCATCTTCTGCTAAAACTGAACAGTGAATTTTTACTGGAGGTAAATTTAATTCTTCCACTAAATCCATGTTGTCAATTTTAACGGCTTCGTCAACTGATTTTCCTTTTAACCACTCAGTAGCTAATGAAGAAGATGCAATTGCAGAACCACAACCAAATGTTTTGAATTTTGCATCAGTGATGATACCTGTTGCTTCGTCCACTTGAATTTGCAAACGCATTACGTCTCCACATTCTGGTGCACCTACTAAACCAGTACCTACACTTTTAGAAGCTTTATCTAATGTACCTACGTTCTTAGGATTAGAATAATGATCAATTACTTTATCTGAATATGCCATTGTTGTATGTTTTAAATGTTTTGATAATTTTTATTTCGAAAATAAATCGAATAATGAAAATGCCTTAGTGATGTGCCCATTGAATTGAATCAATATCTACACCTTCTTTGAACATCTCCCATAGTGGACTCAT
>CANFLP010000077.1 GCA_947447835.1 Bacteroidota bacterium | reverse complement strand
TTTATCAATACGATCGGCTACTGGTAATACTTCGCCATCTACAAATTGTGTACACATATCGCGTACCATAAGTTGCTCTTCGTTAAAGTCTTCAGGAATGAATACATCTGCTGCTTTCACTTCTTTAATGATCCATTCTCCTCCGTGAATTGTTGTTCCCATAAAATAGGTTTTATATTTTTTATCGAATGTTCGTTTCTTTTTAAATTAAATCTGGATGTGTTAAATTATCATACACTCTTTGAAAAACATTTTTCACAATTTCAATCTCCTCTTTATTAATATTTAGCAATGCCTCGTTCATAGTTTGATTTGCTAATTCATATGTAGTTTGTTGCAATGGTTTTGCGGCATCGGTTAAACACACTTTATTAATGCGTCTATCGGTTGTACTTGCTACACGTAATACAAGTCCTTGTTTTTCTAGATTATCAATCAAGCGGGTAATGCTTGCCTTGTCTCTAAAAGTTCTTGTGCCTAATTCCTGTTGACTTAATCCATCTTCCTTCCATAAATGATATAAGACTGACCATTGTTCAATAGTTATTTCAAGTCCGGCATTGCGGAAATTCTTTTGCAGTCGACGGGCTACAGCAGTCGTGGCCATGCCATTAATGACACTGTATAGTTCCCCTCGTTTAAATTGGTTGTTTGACATATAGTTAGTTATGCAACTAATTCAAAAGTACGACCAATTTGAGGATTTCACCAAATTTTTGATGGAGAAAGGAGGTAACTTTGGGTCATGCTAGCAATATTGGATTGGTCCGTTGGTATTTTGACCGTTTTATATGCCCTTTTATTAATGGCCTACCGTTATTGGTTTGGCAGGCTTAAGACTTTTGAGCTAACGGAGAAAAGTGATGCTTTTGAATTTACCCGTTTTACCGTTGTGATTCCTGCTCGTAACGAGGCGGCCAATATCAAAGCCTGCGTTGATTCAATTTTAGCCCAGGATTACCCATTGGATGCATTTGAAATAATTGTAATTGATGATTTTTCGGAAGATGATACTGCCTTTATTGTTAAAGCTATTGGGCACGACCAGCCTAATGTGCATTTATTAAGTTTAGCCGATTATTTTAAACAGGGGGAGATGAACTCTTTTAAAAAGAAGGCCATTGAAAAAGCAGTAAGTCAGGCAAAAGGGGATTGGATTGTGACTACGGATGCTGACTGTATTGTGCCTAAACAGTGGTTGACTTTATACAATGCTTATATATTAAAAAACAAGCCGGTATTTGTGGCTGCGCCTGTAATGTTTATAAAAGAGTCTGGCATTTTGAACGAATTTCAGGTGTTGGATTTTTTAGCATTACAAGGTATCACGGCCGCTGCAGTGGGCGCTGGTAAGCATTCTATGAGCAATGGAGCCAATTTGGCTTTTGAAAAATCGGCCTTTATTGCAGTGGGTGGATATCAGGGGGTGGATCAAATTGCGAGTGGTGACGATATGTTTTTGATGCATAAGATGAAAGTGACTTTGTCTAACCGTATTGGTTATTTATTTCATCCAGGTGCGATTGTGCTTACAAAGGCAATGAGCAATTGGAAGGATTTTATCATGCAAAGAATTAGATGGTCAAGCAAAGCCCGTTATTATGATGATAATTCCATTTTTTGGGTGTTATTATTGGTGTATTTATACAATTTCTCCTTTTTGGTTTTGCTATTGGCGGGAAATTATTCCAGCTTATTGATATCGATTGCGTTTAAAATATTTTTTGAACTCTTCTTTCTTGAACCCGTTACCCGTTTTTATAATATGCCCGGTCAATTACGCTATTTTGCTTTGTACCAACCTATGCATATTATGTACACTTTGGTGGCCGGCTTGTTTGGCCAAATCAAGACTTATACATGGAAAGGCCGCAAAGTGAAATAACCATCAAATAATTGTTTGTTGAAGCTTGTATTTTCGTAATTTCGTGCTCTAAATGAATGAGTGTATGTCTACTGAAACTTTAGAGCAAGCAGCCCCACTAACAGCAAAAGATTTTGCATCTGACCAAGAAGTACGTTGGTGCCCTGGTTGTGGTGACTATTCTATATTAGCGCAAGTGCAAAAAGTAATGCCAACAATTGGTGTTCCTAAAGAAAATATTGTGGTGATAAGTGGTATTGGTTGTAGTAGCCGTTTCCCTTATTACATGAACACTTATGGTATGCACTCGATCCATGGTCGTGCAACTGCCATTGCAAGTGGATTAAAAGCCTCTCGTCCAGAACTAAGTGTTTGGATTGTTGCAGGTGATGGTGACTCAATGAGTATTGGTGGTAACCATACTATTCATATGTTAAGAAGAAACTTTAATGTAAACTTCTTAGTATTCAATAACCAAATTTACGGTTTAACAAAAGGTCAATATTCTCCAACATCTGAAGTGAATAAAATCACTAAGAGTTCTCCTTACGGAAGTATCGATCATCCATTTAATCCTGCAGCTTTAGCATTAGGTGCTGACGCAACATTTGTTGGTCGTACTATGGATCGTGATCCTAAGCATTTACAAGCTATGATTACAAGAGCTGAACAACATAAAGGAACTTCTTTCTTAGAGATCTATCAAAACTGTAGCATCTTTAACGATGGTGCTTTTGAAATATTTACAGAAAAAGCAACTAAGCCTTTACACGCATTATTCTTAGAGCAAGGCAAGCCTTTAACTTTTGGAGCAAATGGTGAGCAAGGTTTACGTTTTGATGGCATGCGTCCTGAAGTAGTAACATTAGGAGATAAATATAGTGCAGATGATTTGTGGATACATGATGAAAAAGATTTTTACAAAGCACAAGTATTAACGCGTTTGTTTGACAATCCTTCGGAAGTAGGTGCTGTGTTCCCACGTCCATTTGGTGTATTCTTTACTGCTGACCGTCCTTGTTATGAAGACATGATGGCATTGCAATTAGAAGAATCATTAGTGAAAGGTCCTGGTGATTTAGATAAATTAATTCGCGGTCGTGAGACTTGGGAAATTAAATAATATTTTTTAGAAAGCGTCTCCGAAAGGGGACGTTTTTATTTTAGTCCATTTTACAAATCGATATAATTTCTTTTAAGGGCTGTCATTACCATGGCGGTCCTTTGTTTTACCTGCAACTTTTTAAACACACGGTCTCTGTATCCAAAAATGGTGTTGATGCTTTTATTTAGTTGCACGGCAATCTCCTCATAGCTTTGATCCTTTGTGCATGCTTGTATAAACTGTATTTCTTTTTGAGTAAGCGGGGTAGTATTATAATGCAATTCCTTAACTTGAATATCACCCACCATATTATTGGTAATGAGTTTTAATTTATCTGCAGTCAATTTATATTTAGTGCGTTGTCGTACACAAGCAATTAAATCAATTAAGGGCTCGTCTGTAAAAAAAATTCCATTCAGCCCATTCTTTAATAATAAACATATGCCCTTTATAAATTTTGCATCTGATTTTAAAAGAATGTAAGAGTGACTTGTTTTTTGCTTTATTGATTTTATAATTTGAACCAGCTGCGTATAAGGATAACAGTCGGATATAATGCATAAGTCGGGATGTCGGGGATCGGTTTTTAAGAAAGCATAATATTCGTGTATATCACTTCCGCTATAAATAATTTTGCAGGGTACTTGTTTTTCAATAACCATTTGAAAAGCAGTTCTTGTTAATATTTTTTCTTCAAGGTAAGTGATACTTATCATGCGATTGATTTTTACAAATAAAACATAAACAAGTGGTAATAAAAATGGGTACTTTTACACTATATAATTTATGCTAATTAGTATTCATCCAGACAATCCTCAACCCAGACAACTTTCCATGGTGAAAGAGTGCCTTGAAAGTGGAGGTATTATTGCTTACCCCACTGATACCATCTATGGGCTTGGTTGTGATATTTTCCATCCAGAAGCAATTGAGAAAATATGCGCTATCAAAAAAGTGAATCCTGAAAAAGCAAATTTGAGTTTCATCTGCGCAGACCTAAGTGATTTGAGCTTATATGCTAAGGCAATTGATAATGCATTGTTTCGTATTATGAAAAAAGCGTTGCCTGGTCCTTTTACTTTTATATTACCTGCTAGTAAACAGGTGCCCAAAATATTGCAGTCCAAAAAGAAAACCATTGGCTTGCGTATTCCTGATAATAATATTGCATTGTCTATTATTAAAACATTAGGGCATCCTATTTTATCTGCAAGTTTTCCAGGTGATAATATCGAAGAATATACCGACCCGGAAATTATTTATGAGAATTGGTCTAAACAAATTGACATTGTAGTGGATGGAGGTATTGGGGGGATTGTTCCTTCTACTGTTGTTGACTGCACTACCGACGAATATGTGGTTACCAGACAAGGTGCTGGTGTTTGGGATTACTAGTACTGAGGAGGCAATATCTTAAAGCTTTTGCGGTGATGTTCACAAAGGCCATGAAGGGCGATGGCCGCGCGGTGCGCGGCGGTGCCATATCCTTTATTTTTATCCCAGCCATATTGCGGGTACTGTTTATGCAAGTCCATCATATACTTATCACGTGCCGTTTTAGCTAGGATACTGGCAGCTGCAATATGGGCATATTGCCCATCGCCCTTAATGATGGTTTGATGTGGTATTTTTTTATAAGGGTAAAATCGGTTGCCATCCACTGCTATAAACTGAGGTTTCTTCTTTAACTGATCAATTGCCAAATGCATGCTTTTAATACTTGCTTTTAAAATATTGATCTGGTCAATTTCTTGTGGGGTCTGAGTTCCAATAGCCCATGCAATGGCTGCTTGTTTTATGATGGGTGCTAAAAAGTCTCTTTGTTGCTCACTTAATTTTTTACTATCATTTATTAAAGGGTGGTAAAAATCCTTTGGTAAAATTACGGCTGCTGCAAACACAGGTCCTGCATAGCATCCGCGTCCTGCTTCGTCGCAGCCAGCTTCTATTCCTTTATCTTGGTAAGCGTTTAATAACACATTGTAAATTTCTTATTTCTTTTTCACAAACCAAAATCAATCTGTCTTTTCCGATATACTATTAGCTACTCAATCCCAATACTTAGTACCTTTGCACTATCATTATTAGCAATTAGATTCATGGAAATACAAGATCAAAAATCAAAAGCAGTTGCCAATTGGTTATTACTTGGAGTAGGAATGACGGTCATTCAAATTGCCCTAGGTGGAATTACGCGTTTAACGGGTAGTGGTTTATCCATTACAGAATGGGACGTTGTCACTGGAGCCTTGCCCCCAATGGGTGAAGCTGCTTGGCAGGCTTTGTTTGCTAAATATAAAACCACACCTCAGTTTCAACTACTGAACTTTGATTTTAACCTTGCTAATTTTAAATTTATATTTTTTTGGGAATGGTTTCATCGTTTATGGGCACGTACTATTGGATTAGTTTTTGCGATTGGCTTTATATACTTTTTTGTAAAAAAATATTTTAAGCCTTCGATGATTAAACCATTAGTGGTATTATTTTTATTAGGTGCCTTGCAAGGTGCAATTGGTTGGATTATGGTGGCGAGTGGATTACAAGGTGATGCGGTATATGTGAAGCCTACGCGTTTGGCTTTGCATTTTATTTTTGCATTAGGATTGTTAGCTTATACTTATTGGTTTGCTTTATCCTTAAAAGCAAATGTCATTGAAAAAAAGACAGTGAGCGCCGAAGGACAATATAAGTTTTTAGGTATTCGTAAATGGGCTTGGGTAATTATTGCAATATTATTTTTTCAATTAGTGTATGGTGCATTAATGGCGGGTCATAAGGCTGCTAATGTTGCGAGTACTTGGCCTACAATTAATGGGCAGTGGTTACCAATGGGGCTTACTAGTAAGGATAGTTTTTTATTGAATGCAGTAAACAATACTATTTGGATTCATTTTGTACACAGAGGGTTAGCGTATATTTTATTAGCTATCATAATTTACTGGTCTGTTCAAATGAACAAATTAAAAGGCAACCGTTTTTGGGTGAGTGTAAATATGCTTCCGCTGTTCTTTGTTTTTGTTCAAGTGTTGTTGGGTATATTAACAATTTTATCAAGCGCCAATATTGTACCTGGAGTTTGGGCTAAATTTGAATGGTTCGCTCAATTACACCAACTGGTAGGCATGTTATTATTATTGAGTGTGGTGAATATAATTTATGCTACGAAGGAAATTTAATTAAATAGTAGAGAAAAATAAAAAATAGTGTTTTATGAATAAAGATATTGCAAGCATCAGAAGAGATTATCAATTGGCTTCCTTAGACGAAGCCTCCAGTGCAGCTAATCCAATGGATCAGTTTGAACATTGGTGGGAAGATGCCATACAAAGTAATATTGATGAAGTGAATGCATTTATATTGTCAACTATTGGATTAAGTGGTGCACCGGCTTCACGTGTACTACTGTTAAAAGGATTTACACCAGAAGGTTTTGTGTTTTTCACTAACTATGAAAGTAATAAAGGGAAAGAAATTGAGGCACATCCTGTTGTTGCCATGAACTTTTTTTGGAAAGAATTAGAGCGTCAGGTTCGCATCACGGGTGCTATTAAAAAAGTCAGTACTGCCGAAAGTGAAGAGTACTTTCATTCACGTCCTGTTGGAAGCCAAGTGGGTGCTTGGTCCTCACCTCAAAGTAAAGTAATTCCTAATCGTGCATATTTAGAAGGACTGGTTACAGCTAATTTAGAAAAATATAAAGATGGCAATGTGCCTTTGCCTCCACATTGGGGTGGCTATATAGTGCATCCTACTAGCATTGAGTTTTGGCAGGGTAGAAGCTCTCGCTTACATGATAGATTACATTATACATTAAATGAAAATCATAGTTGGACCAAAGTAAGATTAGCGCCTTAGCTTATAAAAAAAGAGTCTCATTACTGAGACTCTTTTTTTATAAAATCATTTATAGAATTTTACTTCTTACGAGCAATTACTTTCTTCGCAGCTTCAACAATGTTCACTGCGTCTAATCCGTATTTAGTTAATAACTGAGTTGGTGTTCCGCTTTCTCCAAATGTATCTTTTGTTCCAACAAACTCTTGAGGTACTGGACAATTTTTTGCAGCCACTTGTGCAACTACATCTCCCATACCACCAATAATATTATGCTCTTCGGCAGTTACTACACAACCTGTTTTTTGTAAACTCTTAATGATAGCAGCTTCATCCAACGGCTTAATTGTATGTAAGTTGATTACTTCTACGCTTATGCCTTCAGCTTCTAATTGTTTTCCTGCTTCAATTGCTTTCCAAACTAAGTGACCACAAGCAATAATTGTTACATCGGTTCCTTCTGCTAAAATTTGTGCTTTACCAATTACAAAATCTGATCCATCTTCCTTTGTAAAGTTTGGCCATTTTGGACGACCAAATCTTAAGTACACAGGACCTTGGTAACTAGCTACTGCTTTTGTTGCAGCTTTTGTTTGGTTATAATCACAAGGCACAATTACTGTCATGCCTGGTAACATTTTCATTAATCCAATGTCTTCTAATATTTGGTGTGTCGCTCCGTCTTCACCTAATGTCAATCCTGCATGTGATGCACAAATTTTTACATTCTTATCTGAGTAAGCAACTGATTGTCTAATTTGATCATATACTCTACCTGTACTAAATCCTGCAAAAGTAGTTGTGTAAGGAATCTTACCACCAATAGTTAAACCTGCAGCAATACCAATCATGTTTGCTTCGGCAATTCCCACTTCAATAAACTGAGTAGGCAATTCTTTCATTAATGGACCTAACTTAAATGAACCAGCTAAGTCGGCAGTTAATACGACTACGTCTTTATTTTCTCTAGCAATTTCTAAAATACCATCACCAAATCCGGCTCTGGTTTCTTTTTCGTTTTGTGCTACAATGTCTTTTACGTTCATAAGTTATAGGTTGTGCTATTAAGCAGTAAGTTAAATAATTTTAGCTATTTAGTTTTCAAATGTAGAGTAGAAGTAAGGTGTTTTTGCTTCAAACTCTGCAGCGCAGGTATCCACCATTTTATAAACCCTTGTTATGCCTAATGCTTTACGTTTTTCATACACGGCATCATCATTTGTGTTGTCTTGTAATACTTTTGCAATTTGCATATCACTGAATCCGTGTTTTTTTGCTTCTTTTAAAATCGCTGTAGGCAAACTCTCTAATGTATGTTTCATCAATTCTTTTTCTACATCACAGATAATTCTGATTTGATATAAGAACCAATTATCAATTCCTGTTGCGGCTGCAATGGAACGTACTGTTGATCCTTGCATTAATGCGTCTTTAATTCTGAAGATACGATCCCATTTTGGTATCTTGATATATTCCATCAACTCTTCATTCTTCATTAAACTCTTTCCGTAATATCCTAAACCAATTGCTTCGTTCTCTAAACTTTGACAAGCTTTTTGAATGGCTTCGGTAAAGCTTCGGCCTATTGCCATTACTTCGCCCACACTCTTCATTTGTAATCCTAAGGTATCATTCGCGCCTTTGAATTTATCAAAGTTCCATCTTGGTACTTTTACAATCACATAATCCAATGCTGGTTCAAAGTAAGCAGAAGTAGTTTGTGTGATTTGATTTTTCAATTCGTCTAAGTGATATCCAATGGCCAACTTAGCTGCTATTTTTGCAATAGGGTAGCCAGTTGCTTTGGATGCTAATGCGGAAGAACGAGATACACGCGGATTAATTTCAACTGCAATCAATTCTTCTGTTACTGGATTTAATGCAAACTGTACATTACAACCTCCAGAAAAATTACCTAAACTACGCATCATCAACATGGCTTTATTACG
>CANFLP010000076.1 GCA_947447835.1 Bacteroidota bacterium | reverse complement strand
GTATAGCAGACTCTGGTTATTATTATGTCCAAGCTACCTTGCCTGGTTGTGGAACCTCAACGGACAGTGTGCACATTACCATTAATCCGCTACCAAGTATACAATTACTTAAATCTTTAGACACAGTATGCTATGGAAATGATAAACAAGTAGATATAAGTTTGACAGGGAAAGCCCCTTGGGATCTAGTATACTCGGATGGTATTAAAAATGACACTTTGTTACAACTATCTAATAGCCTTACTAATTTTAAAGTACATCCACTAATTAATACAGTGTATCAAATTATAAGTATCAAGGATTCAAATGCTTGTAATACTAGTGCAACTACAAGTGTCAATAATTTAAATGACACCATAATAGTCAACAAACTACCGATTCCTAATTTTAGTTATTCAACGGTGCATTGTGAAAAATCTTCCATACAATTTACAGATTTATCATTGCCAGATATAGATATCATAACACAATGGAATTGGAATATGGGTAATGGAATATCTTATCAATTTGATAATAACCAAGTGCCTTCTCAGATTTATAATAATTGGGGGATAGATACAATAAAATTATGGGTAGTATCTAGTATGGGGTGTAAAAGTGATACACTTAAAAAAGTGATTACTATTAATCCAGCACCAATTGTAGGGTTTACTATTCCGAATGTTTGTTTAGATGGAGGGATGGCCGTTTTCAAGGATACTACTAATTATAAAAATACACCAACATCATTTACGTACGAGTGGGATTTTAATGCTGCGAATGTTCCCATTACGCCAGCACCTACATTTACGCCGGATCAAGTCACTAAAGCTAGTCCTTCTGTTTTATTTAATATTGGTGGCGACTATTTGGTTAATTTAAAAGTAACTACCAGTGATGGATGCGTAGATTCATTGTCAAAGCCATTTACGATTAATGGATCAAATCCTATAGCCAATTTTAAGGTGTTAAAAGACACTGCGCTTTGTAGTAATGAAGATGTTATTATTAAAGATAGTTCATGGGTATATCCAGGTAAGGTAGGGGTTTTGCATATATTTTGGGGAGACGGCAAGGATACCATAATTAACGACAGCAAAATCGGGAATTTGTATAATCATTTTTATGCGAATACGGTATCAAGTAATGTGTATAATAATATCATAAACGTTCAAGCTTATTCGGGAGGTACTTGTTATGACGATTCTTTAACTGCGATTGATATTGTTAGGCCACCTAGCAATGTAAGTCTGAATGCCAATCAAAACTTTGTTTGTATTCAAGACTCCTTAGCTATTAAGCATAATATACAAGGGGGTGTTGCTCCTTTTTCCTATTTGTTATCTACCGACAATACAAATGCTTTTTTTAAAGACAGCACTATATATGGACTCACAACTGGCAATGTAAATATTAGTATAAAAGTTACAGACGCTAAACAATGTATATATCAGTATCAAAATTTATTAGGGCTTAATTTGCCAGTATTGCCAATCGCAAAAATTATTATAAAAGATACGGTTATTTGTAATGGTGATTCCGTAACACTAAAAGGGCAAGGTGCGGATACCTATAAATGGTATAATAATTCAATCTTATTGGATTCTACAATAATAGATTCATTACGTATAGGGAATCCTGGAAACTATAGTTTGATTGTGAATGATGGAAAATGTAATTCATTGCCCATTGCACCTGTTCCAATTCTTGAGTTTTCAATTCCTAAATACACCATGACGTATCATAATATTGCATGTACTAACGGCGACTTGCTTATACAGACGGATGCTTTGGATAAATATAAAATTCATTATTCATGGGATTTTGGAGATGGCAGTAATAATTATCTACTAGCTAATCCAACTAGTCATGCCTATAAAAAAACAGGTGAATTTGTAATTCATGTAAATGTAACCAATGATTATTGTCCAAAATATGAATACAGGTTGGTTGGTGATACAGTAAAAGTGTTAGACCCTTTACCTGCTAAAAACTTTAAAATGTTTTTATTAGCCGACATGGATACCACACTTAATCCATTAAAGGTGGATAGTGGATACACCAATTATCAATGGATTCCATTTGTAAACTTAACAAACCCAAACATCCCCAATCCAGTATTTAGAGGGACGGAGAATATTGAATACACATTATTAAGGATGGATCCCAATAGTGGTTGTAAAATTTTGGATATCTATAGTTTAGACGTATCGAAAGATGTTGTTGTGAATGTGCCTAGTGCTTTTACGCCTAATCATGACAACTTAAATGATGTGCTTAAAATTGAATATGGGGCAGGTGTAAAAGCCTTAAATACTTTTACCATTTATAATAGATTTGGAAGAGTTATTTTTCAAACCAATGACATTACAAAAGGATGGGATGGTAAATCCAATGGGATAGATCAGGATATGGATGGCTATACTTATTTTATTAATTACACCACTTATGATAATGTTCAGATGAAAAAAACGGGCACTATCATATTACTCCGTTAATGCTATCTGCCAAGATAAATTTTAATTTGTTCTATAAAAGTACCAACTACATCGTAGTTTCCAGAAAAACGAGAGGCAATAATTAAAAACACTACACCATAAATTGATCCCCATAAATGCGCACTATGATTAATAGAACCACCGCCTTTTTTAGAAAGGTAAACAGTTAGTGCTAAATAGATTGGGCCAAATATAAATCCAGGAATAATAGGAGGTATGAAGAAAAAGCCTATTTGTAAAGTAGGTTGTAAAAATATGCCAGCAAATACAATTGCAGAAACTGCACCCGAAGCACCAAGGCTTCGATAATAGTATTGTTTTTTATGTTGATAGTAGGTTGGAATAATACAAACGACTAGTGAGGAAACATATAATAGTAAATATAAAAACCTTCCTGTTGGGCCAAAAATCATTCCAAAAAATTGTTCTACATAGTCTCCAAACATATAAAAGGAAAACATGTTAAATGCTAAGTGCATAAAATCGGCATGAATTAATCCACAAGTAATGGAACGGTACCATTGATTAGGGTCTTTCGCAATTGCGTAGGGACTAAAAATTAACTTGTCCATTAATTGCTCATTGTTCATTGCAAGGAAAGAAACAATTACAGTAACAATGGTTATAATAAGGGTAATAGACATGTAATAAATTTAGGGGTATGATAAGGCAATTACTCGTGATGATACTTTTCGTTCGCCAAGATACTGCATGCTCGGTATACTTGTTCTGCTAATATTAAACGTACCAACATATGCGGAAAAACGAGTTCGGAGATGCTCCAAGTAAAATTAGCACGTTTTTTTATTGCTTCATCAACACCATAAGCACCTCCAATTAAAAAAACAATACGCTGTGCGCTTTGATTTGCCTTTTGCTGAATTAATTTAGACAGTCCAGGAGAACTTAACATTTTACCTTTCTCGTCTAATAAAACCAAAATATCAGTAACTGCTAATGCTTTAAGGATACTTGCGGCTTCGGCCTTTTTAATTTGTGCTGGCTCAGTTAGTTTACTGGGAGTAATTAATTGCCAATCAATGGGGTAGTAATGGCCAATTCGTTTAGTGAATTGGTCTACGCCTTCTTTTATGTAGGCTTCGTTGGCTTTGCCAACAGAGAATATAGAGAGTTTCAAAATATCAACTATTTGTAATTCAAAAGTAATTTATTTATAACTAATAGTATTGCACAAAACCGATTATATTAGCAATATAAATAAGTGCTATGAAATCTCGTTTTTTGATATTTACCTTGTTATTATGTGGTTTGTATGCATCTGCACAACAAGCAATTGCTCCTAAAAAAGCTTTGCCCATTGGCGTGTTTGATTCAGGAACTGGGGGTTTAACCATTCTTGAAGCTATGTTATCGCTAGATGCATTTAACAATACAACTGGATTGCCTGGCGCTGATGGCAAATTGGATTTTAGTACGGAGTATTTTCAATATTTAGCCGATCAAGCAAATATGCCCTATGGTAACTATGCTGCCGAAAATAAAACTGATTTACTAAAGGAGCATATTTTTAAGAATATGGCTTTCTTTTTGGAGAAGAATAAATCAAAGTCCGATGTTAAAATGATTGTGTTGGCTTGTAATACAGCTACTGCTTATGCTTTAGAAGATATCAGAACTAAACTTGCGAGTGAGGGATACAATGTTCCGGTATTAGGTGTAATTGACGCTGGAGCGAAAGCAGCATTAGCGTATCAACAAGAATATGGTTCTGGAACTATTGGCGTATTTGCGACTGCTGGTACAGTTGCTTCTAATGGGTATCCTCGTACTTTGAAAGCAATGGCTAAAGTAAAGGGATTACCTGAATTATCTATTATTAGCCAAGGAGGTGCAGGTTTAGCTGAAAGTATTGACCGTGATTGGAGTTATTATGTAGATACTTTAACAAAGGCAAGAAATGAATACAAAGGCCCTTCCTTAAAAAATAGTATTTACAAAATTGATTCATTATTATTAGCAGCTTATAATTTTGATAAAGCAGGTAATAAGTTATTATGTGAGTATGATGGCAAGGGGAGTTGCTTGGACATGCAATTAAATGATCCTTCTAATTATGTACGTTACCACTTAGTGAGTTTGTTGGAAAATATGAGACAACAAAAAATCACTAAGCCTATGAATACACTTATTTTAGGTTGTACCCACTATCCTTATATGAAAGACACTATTGCTAAGGTGTTGACGGAGTTGTACAATTATAAAACGGATAATGAGTATAGATATAGAGCTTACATTTCTGAACATGTTAAATTAATTGATCCTGCAGTAGAAACTGCAAAGGAAGCTTTTGTTGCTTTACGTGCTAAGCAGTTAACGAATACTTTACCTAAACAAAAGAATACTTTTTTTATTACCATCCCGAATACAAGTTTATCTGAGGTACAATTACAACCAGATGGTTGGTTTACTTATGCTTATAAATATGGTAGAGTAGCAGGAACTCATAAAACGTATGTGAATTATGTGCCTTTTGACCATAAGAATATTTCAGACGCATCTTATAGTCGTTTTAAGCAAGTGTTGCCTAATGCATACAAGGAGATTGTAAAGACGTTTTAGGATAAATAAGATTCTATATAAAAAAGAGCTCGGCGATTGCCGAGCTCTTTTTGTTTTAAATAACTGTCCCCCCCCAGACAGTCAGTATATTTATTTCTTAATTACACTAATTGCATATCCTCCACCAGGAGCTGAGAATAGGTTTAGTTTAGTATTGCTATTTACAATCACCTTTTTTATGGTATACGCTTGTGGATTGGTTTTATAATGTGCATCTTTTGCATCTGCATAAATGGTTGCTTCATAGCTTGCACTCTTGTCTAAGAAATCAAATTGAATAGTCGAGTTACGTGGAGTAATGCCATTTACATTTCCTATAAACCAGTTATTTGTGCCTTTTGCTTTTCTTGCTACTGTGATATAATCTCCTGGCTCAGCTTCCAAATATTTACTATCGCTCCAGTCTAATGCAACGTCTTTAATAAATTGAAATGCATCTGAGAAGCGATTGTAATTTTCTGGTAAATCTGCAGCCATTTGTAATGGGCTGTACATGGTTACATACAAAGCCAATTGATTTGCTAATGTGCTGTTTACATGCGAGTGGTTACTTGGACTTAGTTTACTTACATCCATTTCAAAGATGCCCGGTGTATAATCCATTGGGCCTCCAATTAAACGAGTGAAAGGTAGGATGGTAACATGGTTCGGTTTAGAACCGCCAAATGCTTGGTACTCTGTACCTCTTGCTGCTTCATTGCCTATTAAATTAGGGTAGGTTCTGCAAATACCTGTAGGACGAACTGCTTCATGTGCATTTACCATTATTTTATAGTCAACTGCTTTTTCAACTGCATATTGATAATGGTTTACAGCCCATTGGCTATAATGAAAATCTCCTTTAGGAAGTATCGGCCCTACATAACCGCTTTTTACGGCATCATATCCATTGTCTTTCATAAATTGATATGCTTTGTCCATATGACGCTCATAGTTTCTTACTGCACCAGAAGTTTCGTGATGCATAATCATTTTAATACCTTTTGATTTTGCATATTCATGAATCCCTTTTACGTCAAAATCTGGGTAAGGAGTTAAGAAATCAAATACATTATCTTTTGCGTGACCAAACCAGTCTTCCCAACCCACATTCCAACCTTCCACTAATACACCATCAAATCCGTTGGTTGCCGCAAAGTCGATATATTTTTTTACATTTTCGGTTGTTGCTCCATGTGTTCCATTCGGTTTTGCATGCGCAAAATCGGTTTGGCCTAATTTAACCGAAGGGTAGTCATTCGTATATGACCAACTACTTTTACCAGATATCATTTCCCACCAAACACCAACATATTTTACAGGTTTGATCCATGATGGGTCTGCAATTTTGCTTGGTTCATTTAAATTTAAAGTCATTTTAGAGGCAAGAATTTCTCTCGCATCATCACTCACCATAATTGTTCTCCATGGTGTTGTACATGGTGCTTGTAAATTTCCTTTATCTCCATTTGCATTTGGTGTTAACCATGATTCAAAAACCATATTTTTGTCATCTAAGTTTAAATGCATTGCACCGTAATTATACAAAGCTGCTTCATGCAAATTAATATATAAACCTTCTGCTGTTTTAAGCATTAAAGATGTTTGTACACCTGTTGTAGAGAAAGAAGTTTGTGATGCATTGCCTGTCACAGCTCCTTTAAATAAACCGCGAATTTCTGATAATTTTGAAGTTGTATAATCATATTCTTGTGTATCATAATCACCTGGAATCCAATAGGCAATATGGTCTCCTGTCATTGCGAACTGCGTCTTTTCTTCTTTAATGGTAAAGTATACTAAGTTTTTTTGTTGTGGAAATTCGTAACGGAAACCTAAGCCATCATTAAATAATCTAAATTTAATGATTACTTGTCTGTTTGTTGCAACTTGATTTAATGTAACTGCTAATTCGTTATAATTATTTCTAATGCTTGCAACTTCGCCCCAAACAGGCTTCCAAGTTTCGTCAAAGGAACTTGTATAGGTATCTGCAATTGTAAATCCGTTTAATAATGAAGTGGCATCTTTTTCCAATTCAAATCCTAGCTTACTTGTTTTAATTACATCTTTGTTTTTATAGCTTAAACTATAAGTAGGAGTGCCATCATTTTGTAATGAAAAACTTAGGATTAATTGTTTGTTCGGAGATTGTAATTGTTGTGCATAGGAAACATTTACAATCAATAGACATCCTAGAATAAGTGATAAAATGTACTTCATCTTATTGTTTATTTGATAATTAGATAATAGCTTAGTTAAATTTGCTTAATACGCGGCAAAGTTACTATTTTATAAATATCGATAGATGAGGTTAGTCAGGATTATAGAAATTGATATTTAATTATAGCCTAATTTCGTCTTCACATTTCTATTTAAATTTAATTTACTATGATAAGGTGATCTTAAGTTTAGAGCTAACAGTGGTTGGGACATTAACTTAGGAGATACTGGTTCAGACGGTGTTTTAGAGTTTGGTGGTGATAATATCACATTAAAAGCGGGTACTTATAATGTATGGTTAGATTTAAGCCATGCAGGATATTATACTTATGCTTTTATTAAGCAATAGTTTTGGTAGGTTTAGGTTTATTAAAAGCGCCACAATTTTGTGGCGCTTTTTTTTTTGATAAGATTATTTTATTGTGGGTATACTATTTAAAATATATTTTGATTATTTCGTAAACTTTATCACTAGTTTCATCATCAATAGTGCCTAATTTTTTTACAAGTCTGCTTTTATCTATTGTTCTAATTTGATCAATGACTATTTGACCTTCTTTATTTTTAAATTCACAATCTACTCTAGATGGGTAATTTCTTTTAGTTGAGGTTAATGGAACTATGATAACACTATCCTTGTATTTATTTGCAATATCGGGTGAAATGACAACACAAGGTCTTGTTTTGTTTATTTCACTTCCAATTGTAGGTTCTAGTATTGTTAGCCATACCTCTTTTTTTAGTACTACCATGTCCACTCCTCCTCGTCAAATTTATTGCCAAAGCTCATCCAGTCTTTTTCTTCTTGTGTGAGTTTGTTATCTGCATTTTTATATATTTCTTCCCAACCAGCTCTTGGATCTTTTACGACTGGCTTTAAGACAATACAATCTTCGCGAAGTTCAAGTATGACTTCCTCGTCGAGTTTATATTCCTTTATCAATTCGTTGGGAAGTCTTATTCCTTTTGAATTGCCTATTTTGATGATTTTTGCTTTCATTGTAAAGTAATTACATTGTTATTACTTTACAAATATAGGGTAAGGATTGAAAGATTTAGGGAGTATTTATACGTTTGGGCATTCCCAAACCCTCGGATGGTTGCTTCGCAACATCCTCTCGTATTGGGCTTACCCAAGAGGATTGCTCGCTTCGGTCGCATCCTCTCGTATTGGGCTTACCCAAAGCCCTTTAAAAACATCAGTGCCTGATGTTTTTGCTTTTTTGTTCTAGTCGCTGTACAAAAGCACTCGCTTCGCTCGTTTGTTAATTCGATTCGCCTGAATTTCGAAGCAAGCTTCAAATTCCGTCTCATCTCTTTAACAATCACTTCGTGGCTTTTGTTTCGCGTCTTCGCAACAAAAAAGCCCATGCTTTTCGCATGGGCTTTGTGACCGCGTTAGGATTCAAACCTAAAACCCCCTCATCCGTAGTGAGGTACTCTATTCAGTTGAGCTACGCAGCCATTCCGTTTCCTAGCTAGGCTAGAAAGGGGTGC
>CANFLP010000075.1 GCA_947447835.1 Bacteroidota bacterium | reverse complement strand
TTATAATTTAACATCAGCTAATTCAATTAACGTAGCGCGTTGGTTACCACAACAATTGTATTACTTTTTTGCATGGCAACAGTGGGTTGCAAAATATGGCGACAAAGTACCAATGCATATTGTAGTGCCAAGTGGCAACTTTGGAAATATATGTGCAGGCATGATGGCAAAGGCAAGTGGCTTGCCATTAGGGCATTTTGTTGCAGCATGTAATGACAACAATGTAGTGACGAGGTATTTGGAAAGTGGAAACTATGAAGTACGTAAAGCAGTTGCAACCGTATCTAATGCAATGGACGTAGGCAACCCGAGTAATTTTGTGCGCATCATGGAAATAATGCAAAACAATTTTGAAAGTTTAAAGAGTGGCTTAAGTAGTTATAGTTATGATGACGCAGCTACTGCATCTACCATACACCGTGTATATAAAACCAATAATTATATTTTGGATCCACATGGTGCAGTTGCGTTTTTAGCAGCCGAAGCATTTAATCAACCTGCTATTATTTTAGAAACTGCACACCCGGTAAAATTCCCTGAAGTTGTGGAAGAGGCCATAGGACAAACTATTGCAATACCAGACTCGGTTCAATTTTTATTAGACAAAGAAAAAGTAGCTATCCCAATGGGTGCAAGCTTTGGTGTGTTTAAATCTTGGATGTTAAGTAAGGCAACAGCTTAATTAATAAATGCTTTTACGAACTCTTTGGGAGTTAAGATGGGCAAAATTTCACTGGACGCTTTCATTAACTTTTTATCACTCGTTAAAAAGAAATCCATCTTATGATGTAAAGCAGTATAAACTTGTAGTGCATCTTCAATGTCGTTATAATTTGCATGCAAAGCATTACTAAGAACATCTTGTGGCGCATCTATAACTGTAAAGAAGGAAAGAAAATCTAGCAAAAGCTCTTTTACTTTAATATGACCATACTCCTTAGTTAAAAAATACGATATGGTATGAATTGTAGCACTTGTTATATATCCTTTTTGTAATCCATTTTCAATATTGTTAATAATCTTTTCAATATCATTAAAACTACTGCGTTGAAGTGTATAATCTAAAAGCACATTTACATCAAAGTATATTTTATAAGCCATACTTTTTCTTTTTAGCTTTATAATACTCGTCTTTCCAATCAAAATTTTCCGCTAATTTAGGTTTGGGCAATTCTTTGATAAGATCAGAAAATGATTTTTTCTTTTTGGGTTTAACAATTGTTTTAAAATAGGTCTCAACTAGTTCAGAAACACTAGTGTTCTGTTCCTCTGCAAAGTATTTCACACTTCTAAGCACCTCGGCTTCGATTGTTATGTTAAGTCTAGCTTTCATGGTATCCGTATAAAGTATTTTATAAAGATACGTATTAATTAAATTTATGCGCATAATTGATTTTTGAGCATAATTCGCTCAATTTGACAAATTTGTGGTGATAGACAAGGCCAAAACAAGGTATTTATACGCTATGTGTATAGTCTAACTGGTGTATGAGTGAATTATATTAATAGGTATATTTAATTATCAAATTGGATAATATGAAACGATTCGTCTTGCTATTGGTAATGGCATTTGCATTGCAGGGTATAAACGCGCAAAACCGACAAGCCACTTATTGCAATCCCATAAATGTGGATTATGGATTTTGTCCTATCCCCAACTTTGTACAAAACGGAAAGCACCGTGCAACAGCCGATCCGGTAATTGCTGTGTATGATAATAAATATTTTATGTTTAGCACTAATCAATGGGGCTATTGGTGGAGTAACGATATGAAGGACTGGAAATTCTTACCTCATAAATTTTTAAGACCCTGGAACAAAGTGTACGATGAATTATGTGCTCCAGCAACATTGGTTATGGGAGATAGTTTGTTTGTGATTGGAAGTACTTATGAAAAAAACTTTACACTTTGGTATAGCACTAACCCAACAAAAAACGAATGGAAAATTGCAGTAGATAGTTTTAAAGTAGGCGCATGGGATCCAGGTATGTTTTTAGATGATGATAACAGATTATATATTTATCATGGCTCCAGTAATTTATATCCAATTTATGGACAAGAGTTGAATCGAAAAACATTTGAACCTATCACAGAAAAAAAACCATTAATACATTTAGTAGATAGCATTCACGGATGGGAACGATTTGGAGAACATCAAGACAATACTTTCTTAAAACCATTTATGGAAGGTGCGTGGATGAATAAACATAATGGAAAATATTATTTGCAATATGGTGCACCGGGTACAGAGTTTAGCGGATACGGAGACGGCGTATATACAAGTGATAAGCCATTAGGGCCATTTACTTATCAAAAGCATAATCCATTTTCGTATAAGCCAGGTGGCTTTGCACGCGGAGCAGGACATGGTGCAACTTACAAGGACGTGTTTAATAATTGGTGGCATATTAGTACTATCGCAATTAGTGTGAAAAATAATTTTGAAAGAAGATTAGGTATATGGCCTGCACAAATAGATAGGGAAGGAATTATGTATACCAATACATCTTACGGAGACTATCCGCATTATCTTCCAACAAAAAATGCAAGTCACGACAGTTCATTATTTACAGGATGGATGTTATTGAATTATAATAAGCCGGTGCAGGTGTCATCCACACTAAGTGCATTTACGGCAAACAATGCAGTGGATGAAAATTTAAAAACTTATTGGTCAGCAACTACTGGTAATAAGGGCGAGTGGATACAAACAGATTTAGGAAATGTAAGTAATATACATGCGATACAAATTAATTATGCCGATGAGGGTTCAGACTTAATGGGCAAGTACACAGACATATATCATCAATATCAAGTGTATGCATCAAATGATGCAAAAACATGGACATTGATTATTGACAAGTCAAAAAACAAAACTGATGTCCCGCATGATTATGTGGTGTTGCCAATACCTATTCAGGCACGATATATAAAAATGGTAAACATACATATGCCAAGTGCCAAGTTTGCGATTAGTGGACTGCGTGTATTTGGAAAAGGTCAAGGAATAAATCCAGGTGTAGTTCAAAATTTTGTACCACTACGCGGAGATAGTGAAAGAAGAAACGCATGGTTAAAGTGGGCCGTGAATCCAAATGCAACAGGCTATCATATTTACTTTGGCAGTGATCCTAATAAATTATACAATAGTGTAATGGTATATGGCGTGAGTGAATACTATGTAACTGCATTAGAAAAAGATCAATCTTATTATTTCCAGATAGAAGCCTTTAATGAAAATGGCATTGGGCCAAGAACTGAAGTGAGGAAGGCAGATTAACATATCAATTTCGAGTAATTATACCTAGAAATCACTTTTTTATAAGCTGTACCTAGCGACTATCCAGTCATTTGCTGGGTTTCAAATAATTCACAGTTTTGTGAATTATTTGAATTAACTTTATAGTGTAGTAAAAAGTGAACATAGTATTTAAGGATCAATTATTAATAGACCTGTTTGATGGAAAAAAAACATACCATAAACAATTTAGATCTAACCCAAGTATTGTAAAAAAATTTCAATCGACGCTTGTAATTATTAAAAATATTGAAAAGCTAAGTCAGCTATTTAATTATCCAGGACTTCACTATGAAAAATTAAAGGGTAACTTAAATATGTATAGTTCAATTCGATTGAATAAAAAGTATCGATTGATTTTTAGAGAAGTGCATAGCAATTTCGATTTTGGAATTGTCGATACGTTAGAAATTATAGAAATTAGTAACCATTACAGTTAAAAAATTATTAAATGAGAAAGAGTGATTATTTAGAAGTTGGGATTAATATAAAAGATATTGTTCCTGCTAGAGCGGTTCATCCAGGTGAAATGCTACGTGATGTTTTAAAAGCCAAACGTTATACACAAAAACGTTTTGCTGAAATGTCTGGCATACAACCCACACAATTAAATGAAGTAATAAATGAAAAAAGAGGTATTAGTGCAGAGATGGCACTTAAAATTGGTGATGCATTAGAAATGGATGCTATACTTTGGGCGAAGTTTCAAATGTCCTATGAGTTAGACTTAGCTAGGATTAAGCAAAAGAAAGAAAAACAACTAAAGAGAAAACTAAGTAAGACTTCTTAGTATAGTTAAAATAATAAGGGCGACTCAATTGAGTCGCCCTTAGTTTATGATTGCTTGCTACAATTTCTAAACAGTATCTAGTGTAATTATTTCTTGATAATTAATTTCTCATTTACGCGTCTTACTTTTTTAGCATTCACTAAATAGTCGTTAGCAGCGTCTCTGTAACCTAAAGTCATAGCAACAGCACTAGTTAAACCTAATTCAGATAAACCTAAAACTTCATCAACAGCAGATGGAACAAAACCTTCCATTGGAGTAGCGTCAACTTCTTCAGCAGCAGCAGCTACTAAACCAAAACCTAAAGCAATGTAAGCTTGCTTAGCAGCCCATATGGTAGCTTGTTCTGGAGTTAAGTTTTTAAGTGAACCGTTAATGTAACCAGCAAAATCATTTAATGATTCAACAGGTACACCTCTTTGCTCAGCGATGTCTGCCATATATTCAGCAACTTCTTTTTCAGTTACATTTTTCCATGCAGCAAATACAATAACAGCACTACCATCTACCACTTGAGATTGATTGTAGAATGCAGGTTGTAATTTTTTTCTTGTTTCTTCATCTTCTACAACGATGATAGAGTATGGAGTTAATCCAAAAGCACTTGGAGCCAAACGAGTTGCTTCCAAAATATTGTTTAATTTATCGGCAGGAACTTTTGTTCCGTTCATCTTCTTAACAGCATAACGCCATTTTAATGCATCTAATAGTTTCATAATCTATTGTTTTGTTATTTAATTAATGTTTGAACATCAAAATTAATGTATTTATTCATCCTACACAAATAAATGGCTACAAATAGAACATAATCTTTGTTAATTTTAATTCATAAATCTAAAAAATGAGTGTAATTAAAATTAAAGTATTGATTATCAATGTATTGTTAATTGGAATGGGGGTAATTGGTGCAACAAATGTTAATGGACAAGTAAAGCAAAATGCAGCTAAATCAAGTGAAGCGCCTAACCTTATTATAATTACCACAGATGGATTTAGATGGCAGGAGCTATTTAAAGGGTTGGATCAAACTATAGCTCAGCAAAACAAATTTAATCAAGGGGATAGTGATTTTATACAAACAAAATATGGTGGTGCAAGTGATCAGGAAAGAAGATTAAAACTAATGCCATTTTTCTGGAGCAAGATTGTAAACGAAGGAATGATATTTGGTAATAGAACTTTAGATAATAAAGTAAACGTTGCCAATCCACATAGCATTTCATATCCTGGATACAATGAAATTTTCACTGGCTATCCAGACAGTTCAATCAATTCAAATAGCTTTCCTCCTAATCTACATAGTAATATATTGGGCTTTTTACAAAAGCAATCTGCTTATAAAAACAAAGTTGCAGTCTTTGGTGCATGGGATGCTTTTAATAGGATTTTAAATGAACGAGTATCTGGAATACCTGTAATTAATGCATTTGAACCAATAACACAATTAATGAATGACCCCGTATCATTGAGTATTAGCCAAGGTTTAAAAGATTCTTATAAGCCATTTAAGGAAGCAGAGTGTTTAGATGTATATACTCATCAACAAGCATTTCATTATTTACAAAACAAAAAACCAAAAGCTTTATTTATTAGTTATGGCGAAACAGACGAGTGGGCGCATCATGCACATTACAGAGATTATTTAGAAGCAGCCCATCAGGTAGATGCATGGATTGCACAAATTTGGAACTGGGTACAAAGTACTCCAGGTTATAAGGACAACACCTATTTATTAATAACAACCGATCATGGTAGAGGATTTACAGATGCCTGGACCGACCACGGAGGCGATGTTAATGGCGCGTCAAGTGTATGGTTTGCATTAATGGGTCCCAACTTACAAAAAGTGGGTAAGCTAGGTGAACAAAATGTTAAAGCCCAATTCTATCAAAAACAATTAGCAGCAACCATTACTAAATTGTTAAACAAGCCCTTTGTTGCAGAACATCCAATTGGCAGCTCTATTTATTAAATAATATTGAGTTAACTTCGAATTATACAAATGTTATATTCAAAAACCATACGACAAATTATAGCAAGCATTATGCTTGTGGTTTTTGCATTTAGTATAACACCACAAAAAAATATACACGATGCAGTTGCTAAGCATATTGATCGAACAATTTGTAAGGTTCATTTAAACTTGCCTATTGATCAGGTTGAAAATTCGAGTATACATTGTTCTTTTGATCAACTAGTTGTCACAGCGCCATTTGTCGATTATAATTTTAGTGTACAATTAATTACGCCATCAATTGTAGCAGTAAAAAATGCTGTTGCTATTACGTATTTAGCTAGTAGCTTAATAACACAATTTGATTCTAGAGGCCCGCCCGTTATATAATTGAATTTTGAAATGCGCCAAGAGCGCAATGGATTTTATTTTATCAATTTCAATTTATAATTTATGTTAAAACATTTCTTTCTTTTGTTATTTATTCTATCAGGTATAAATAATATCACTATAGCGCAGAGCAAAAAAAACACTTTTATTTTAAAAGGAAAGGTTACAGACGAGTCAACGGGCCAAATATTACAAGGCGCAACTATTTACTTTACAGATATTAAAAAAGGGATTATAACCAACGACAAAGGGCAGTATCAAATACAATTGCCAGCGGGGAACTATTTAGTGGAGGTAAGCTATATAGGTTATTCAATCAATACAAAAAATGTGGAAGTTAATAATGCATTGGAATTAAACTTTGCATTAAATCATGCAGCGGTAGAAAGTACCAATGTAACAGTAACTAGTTTTTTGCGTGCAACAAGTTCTCGAAGAACACCCACACCAATAAATATAATTAAGAAAGAAGATTTATTAAAAGGTAGCGGGACTAATTTAATTGATGCGTTGTCTAACACACCTGGTGTATCACAACTTAGTACAGGTCCAGCAATTTCAAAACCAATTATAAGAGGCTTGGGATATAATAGAGTCATGGTATTGAATGATGGCGTAAAGCAAGAGGGTCAACAATGGGGAGATGAACATGGAATAGAAATTGATGAATATAATGTATCAAGAATTGAGGTATTAAAAGTGCCAGCGTCTATTATATACGGTAGCGAAGCATTGAGTGGTGTAATTAATATTGTATCCAATGTGCCCGTGGCAGAAGGAGCCATAAGAGGAAATGTATTTACTAATTACCAAAGCAATAATCATTTAGTAGGAACGCACTTTGATATTGCAGGAAATAATAAAGGATTTGTATGGGGCATCAATGGATCGACAAAACAGGCCAGTGATTATAAAAATAAATATGATGGCTATGTTTATAATTCAAAATTTAAAGAAATAGATGGAAGTGCATATGTAGGTATTGAAAAAGAATGGGGCTACACACATTTTTTTGTGAGTCAGTTTAATCAAAAATTAGGAATGATAGAAGGCACAAGAAATGATGCTGGACAATTTTTAAAACAGACATACAATATACTTAGTTCACCATATGCGAAATTTGCAGGTGGTGCCTTATTAGATGAAGTAGCCACCGATGCCGATTTTAGATCTACCACGCCTAATATCCCCTACCAGCATATCATACACACCAAGTACACATTGGATAATAGCATCAAATGGGGAGAAGGAAGACTAAAAGCAAACCTAGCATATCAGCGCAATGAACGTATGGAGTTTGGCAATATTTTTGTTCCTGATGAAAAGAGTTTGTATTTTGATTTAGGTACTCTAAATTATTCGTTTCAATATTTATTACCAGAAAAAAACAATTGGAAGCATACGATTGGCGTAAACGGTATGCAACAAGAAAATAAAAACAAAGGTGCAGAAACCTTATTACCAGAATATAAAACAACGGAGTTAGGATTGTTTTTCTTCACACAAAAAAGAATGTCAGCGTTTACGTTGAGTGGTGGTGCGAGGATAGATAAAAAAGGAGTAACCTTTGATCATGAAAATGGCATTACGGGTATCGTACATGAGAATAAAGACTTTGGAGATATAGCAGGATCATTTGGGATGACATATGAGCCCAATAAAGATTGGGTTTTTAAATTGAATATTGCACGCGGATACCGTGCTCCAAATATGTCTGAACTTGGAAGCCATGGCGCACATGAAGGAACAAATCGATATGAATATGGCAATCCTAATTTACAGTCTGAAAAAAGTTTACAATTTGATTTAGGGACCGAGTGGAGTAACGAACATGTTTCGTTTACGGGCAATGTGTTTTATAATATGGTAACAGGATATATCTATTATCAAAAATTAAATAATGCAGTAGGTGGCGATTCAACATTATTAAATAATGGACAAACTTTTTATGCATTCGCGTATAAGCAACAAAATGCTGGATTATACGGAGCAGAATGTAATTTAGATTTTCATCCACATCCATTAGACGGATTACATATTGAAAATACGTTGTCGTATGTAAGAGGAACCTTTAATCATGCGGTTGACTACAGCGATAATTTGCCAACGATACCACCCTTTAGATGGTTGAGTGAGATTAAATATGAATTTGGTAATACACCAGGCATCAAAAAAAACAACTATATATCTGTACAATTGGATAATGTATCAGAACAGAATAATCCGTTTACAGGATATAATACCGAAACAGCTACCCCCGGCTATACACTTATTAATGTTGGAATGGGTACGCATATAAAACACAATGGCAAACAAGTATGCAGCTTAACCCTAGTTGCTCAAAACTTAGGGGATGTAGCATATCAAAATCACTTAAGCCGATTAAAATACACCGACGAAAATGTGGCTACTGGCCGTATGGGGGTGTATAATATGGGACGCAACTTTAGTGTAAAGCTAAATGTGCCATTAGTGTTTGATTAAACGACTCATTAGGATTAATTATTTATATTAATAAAGCCCTTTAAACAAGGACGTATTA
>CANFLP010000074.1 GCA_947447835.1 Bacteroidota bacterium | reverse complement strand
ATCACAATAAGATAGAAAACACACTTGCATTTTTAAATGACAAGTATCCACGCATGGGGGATGACTATTGGAATTTTAGTAAGAATAATTATCATTTTCAAAATAGCATTGAGATTGCAAACCTGTTAAATAAGATTATCAATATCTGTGCAAGCAGCTTGCCATTAAAAGATGTATTGGCCGATTTAAATTTGCAAGAATTAATTGTAAATATTATTCAAGCGCAAAATAGGTTGGTATTAGATCAGGTTGCTGAAAGTTCAGTAAATACGAATTCAAATCCGCTTGCATATATCACAGGGTTCATTAAAGCCAATATTAATGAGGATATCAAACTTGGTGTATTAAGCGAGAAAGCTTGCATGAGTAAAGCCACTTTTTATAGATCTTTTAAAAAAGAATATGGCATTAGTCCATTAGAGTATATCATTTCAGAGAAAATTAAACTAGCCAAAATTTTACTTGCTAATCCAAAAAATACAATTAAGTCTGCTGCTTTTGAATGCGGCTTTCATGATGTAAATTATTTCGTAAGGTTGTTTAAGAAAATGGAATCTATTACGCCTGGTCAATACCAAATGCTAATATCTTCAAATAATAGGTCTTAAATATAGTATCTACTTAATCTTTGCATATTTTTCGTAATTTGAATTATATGAAAAAGATAGTATTTTCCTTTTTACTCTCCCTAACAGTTAGTTTTGCTATTGCACAAACCACTCCTCCTTTTTGGCAGGACATTCTTGTATTTAGTAAATTAGATGCTGCACAAAAACCACAAACGAATTCAATATTATTCGTAGGAAGTTCTTCTTTTACTAAGTGGCAGGATGTAGGCAATTATTTCCCTGGCTATACTATTATCAATAGGGGCTTTGGCGGCTCCTCTTTGCCTGATGTTATTAGATACACTTATGACATTATTCTTCCGTATCAACCTAAGCAAGTTGTTATTTATTGTGGCGAAAACGATTTAGCAAGTGCAGATAGCACGTCTTCCATTGAAGTATTCAACAGGTTCAAAACCTTGTTTAATATGATTCGTATTAATCTTCCCAAAACAAATATTGCATTTGTGTCTATTAAACCTAGCCCTGTTAGAGCAAGCATTCAGGGCAAAGTGAAAGAATCTAATAAATTAATTAAAGCATTTATAGCAACTCAAAAAAACGCATCCTTCATTAATATATATGAAGCCATGTTAGATAGTCAAGGACAGATGAGGGAAGAATTATACATTACTGATCGCTTGCATATGAGGCCAGAAGGATATAAAATTTGGCAAAAAGCAATCCTTCCTTATTTAATTAAGTAGTATTTGAACGTAGCACTTATTTTTGAATTGTTTGAATTACGTAATCTTAGCATTGAAATTCGTTATTCATATGCGTAATTTTATTATTCTTTTGTATCTTGAAAATCTCCAAAATATGAAAGCTCGTAAATTACTATTTATTGTTTGTACGCTAATTATAGTGCAGTTGTCCTCTTTTGCTCAAAGTAATGACACATTGGGTAAAGCAAAAACAGATACCGTAAAGCCTGAATATCATTTTTCTGGTTTTATAAGTGCTACTAACAATGGCCTTTCATTTATACCCACTTTTTCATTAGGAAAGCCAGCTACCATTTTTAATTTATCTATGGGTGGAAGTAAACTAAGCTTTGATCCAGAATTTCGCTTTTCTATGGAAGGTCGACCTTGGTCCTTTATATTTTGGTGGAGATATAAATTGGTGAATGACAAAAAATTCAAATTGAATTTAGGAGCGCATCCAGCACTTTCATTTAGTACAGTTGAGACTAATGTAAATGGGAATATCACTAAATCAATTAAAGCAGTTAGATATGCAGCCACTGAAATTGTGCCAAATTATGTCTTATCAAAAAATCTTACAGTAGGTATTTATTATTTGTATTCGCACGGACTAGATGTTGGTGCTACTAATAACACCCACTTTTTTACTATAAACAGTAGTATATCTAACATCAAATTACTGGATGATGTTTATCTAAAATTCACACCCCAGTTATACTATTTAAAAATGGATGCTAGGGACGGGTATTATGCTTCTAGCACATTTACGCTTAATAAGAAAAATTGTCCAATTAGCATTAGTGGGGTTGCGAATAAGATCATAAATTCGAGTATTCCAAGTAAGGACTTTGTTTGGAATGCTACCATTGCATATTCCTTCAATAATAAGTTTACACGTAAATAATAGTTTATAAAATACTATTTGAATTTTGTAAATTTATAATATGAACAAGGTAGAGACGATAGAAGATTTTTATAAGAGAAAATTTGACTGGATTCCAGATAATCTTAAAAATGAGATAGGACATTTTAATGTATTCAAATTAATGCCCACTATTGGAGATGCCCCTCAACCTGTTCCATATAAGCGTAGAGATTTTTATAAAATAACGTTGGTTAAAGGAAATAGTAAAGTCCATTATGCTGATAAAGTAGTTGAGGTGAAAAGACAAGCTATATCTTTTACAAATCCTCAAATACCCTATAAATGGGAGCATCTTGATACTATCAGAGATGGCGCCTTTTGTATTTTTAATCAGCACCTATTTCATCAGTACGGGAACCTGAATCAATATTCGGTTTTTCAACCCAATGGGACACATCTATTTGAATTAACCGATGAACAATATGAGAAAATTGAACCCATCTATATTAAAATGTTCGAAGAGATCAATTCAGAATATGTTCACAAGTATGATGTACTAAGAAATCTCGTTTTTGAATTACTTCATATTGCTATGAAGATGCAGCCAAATGCAAATGCTGAGCTTCAACAAATGAATGCTGCTCAACGAATAGCTACCCTATTTTTAGAATTACTAGAAAGGCAATTTCCAATTGACGAAAATCATCAGTCAGTGCAATTGCGTAATGCATCTGATTTTGCGAGTCAATTAAACGTACATGTAAATCATTTGAATAGGGCCGTTAAAGCGGTAACCGAAAAAACTACCACACAACTTATTTCGGAGCGTATTCTACAAGAAGCAAAAATTTTATTGAAACATAGTAGCTGGAACGTATCGGAGATATCTTATGCGCTTGGCTTTACCGAAGTGACTCATTTTAATAATTTCTTTAAGAAGCACACTCAGCTTAGCCCATTAAAGTTTAGGAATACATAATAAACCCTATTTTCCTAAGTTGTCAGCTTTGCAAATAGCAGTTAGTTAACAATTAGATAATCTATTATGATCTAAAATTTCATTGATTATGCTGTTTTGAATAAACTTTTTCAATAACTTGATGTCCAAATGTCATTAAACTAAAATTATGGAAGCTTCAAATTCAAAAATACGCAGGACAATGCGTGACTTGCACAATAATATTGGGTTCTTTATTGTGGGCTTAGTAGTTATTTATGCCTTAAGCGGTATACTACAAACCTATCGTGATACAGATTTATTAAAGCATGAAATTAAGAACGAAAAGACAATTGAGCCTGGTTTGGATGTAGAGAAGCTTGGTAAAGCAATTAAGCAAAAAGAACTAAAGATTGATAAAACAGAAGGCGCCATCCTTTCATTTAAAGGGGGTACTTATAATGCCGAAACTGGTGAAGTTAAATATGTAACTAAAGAGTTATACGGTTGGGTAAAACCTTTTACCGAACTGCATAAATCTAATAGCAAGGGTATTGTTCATTATTTTACTGTTTTGTTTGCCATTGCCTTATTCTTTATGTGTGTTTCTGCATTTTGGATGTTTAAGCCTGGCACAAAAGCATTTAGTAGTGGTATGATTTTGACAGTATTGGGAATTGTAGCATCTATCATCCTTTTACTATTAGGTTAAAATTTTGGAATACTTATCTCCAAATACCGACCAACAATTCAACGACGCAATCAATTTATTTAAAGAATATGCAAACTCTTTAAATATTAGTTTGGATTTCCAAAATTTTCAAGAAGAATTAAATATTATAAAAAGCATGTATGGCAGTCCCACGGGCTGCCTTTTGCTTGTTTACGAAAATAATGAAGCAATTGCCTGTGCAGCTTATCGAAAAATTGGAGAAGGTATAGCTGAATTGAAAAGAATGTATATCAAATCTAATTTTAGAGGTAAGGGTATTGCGCAACAATTGTTGGATATGCTTTGCGATAAAGCAAAATTAAACGGGTATAAGTTTATGCGCTTAGATACCCTTGACACCATGGTTCCTGCAATTAAATTATACCATAATAATCTGTTCTACGACATTCCCGCCTATTGTTATAACCCTAATGAAGGCGTCATTTATATGGAAAAAGTATTATAAATTTGAGACAATATATATAAAGTCTCATGTTAAAGAAGTTATTAAAGTTAGTAGGTGTTTTATTTTTAGCACTTATAGTAGTATTAGTAGTAAATACATTTAGAGGTAATCGAGTACTACCTAAATATACAGTAGAGGGTACGCCAGCATTAAACGATACTGCTGCTTTACACCTAAGCCAAGCTATTCAAATAAAAACAATCTCTTTTGGAGATACTTTGGCAATTGATACAGTGGAGTTTATAAAATTCAAATCTTTCTTAGAAACAAGCTATCCGAATGTGCACGCTAAACTTGCAAGACAAAGCTTTAATCAATTTAGCTATGTATATAAATGGACTGGTAAAGACACTAGTTTACAGCCCTATGTATTAATGGCGCATATGGACGTTGTGCCTGTAGAAGCTGTTGCAGAAAGTAAATGGACGGTTCCTTCATTTAGCGGTACTATAAAAAATGATACTATTTGGGGAAGAGGTGCAGTGGATGATAAAGTATCCGTTATTGCGATATTAGAATCAGTAGAACAATTATTAAAACAAAACTATACACCTAATAGAACCATTTATTTGTGTTTTGGACATGATGAAGAAATATCTGGAAAGCGTGGTGCAAAAGTGATAAGCAATTGGTTAAAGGAACAAAATGTTAAACCTGCATTGGTATTAGATGAAGGTGGTCAAATTGACACCAAGCATTTCAAACAACTGAATAGACCTTTTGCAGTAATTGGTACAAGCGAAAAAGGGTATGCAAATTTTGACTTATCGGTTGAGATTCCAGGAGGACACTCTTCCATGCCTGCTGCCGAAACTGCAATTGACGTACTAAATAAAGCCATTCTAAATATCCGAGCGCATTCCATGGAACCTGCCATTACACCTACTATGCAGGAGTTATTAGACAGAACCAAAGCAGCTGAAAGTTTTGGAAAACGTTTGGTATTAAGTAACCTATGGTTGTTTAAAGGGTTAATGATAAATCAACTAGAAAAATCAAAAGAAACCAATGCCATGGTGCATACCACTTTGGTTCCAACCATATTACATTCAGGCATTAAGGATAATGTGATTCCTACAGTAGCCAAAGCCACTTTTAATAGCCGTATTCTTCCTGGACAAACAAGCGAAGATGTGTTGAACTTTGTAATTAAGGCAGTAAATGACGATAGAGTAGTCATAAAAAAACAAACCATTTCTTTAATGGAACCTTCTCCAATTACTTCTTATGATAATCCTGAATTTAAAAAGATGGAACAAATTATTTATAAAACAGTTCCAGATGTAATTGTTTCTCCATTCTTAATGATTGGGGCAACTGATTCTAGATATTACAGAAGCTTTAGTGACGCAGTTTTAAATTTCTCTGCAGTGCAGGATGTAAAGGGCTTTCACGGTATTGATGAAAGAATCGGGAAGACAGATTTAAATCGCATGATCTTTTTTTACAATCAATTAATTACAAAATAGAGTTGTATTAATTCTAGAGGCTTTAATTTTTTTTTATGATCAAATATATTTTTTCTTCTTTTTTAGTTTTCACGAGTATTATAACACAAGCTCAAAAACCTATTGAAAATTGGTCAGGTCTTTTAAATGCAGGTGGTCAAAAAATTGAATTAAGATTACATCTTATTCAAAATGCTGATAAATCATATACCTCTAATTGGGATGTGCCTGCTCAAAAAGCAAAAGGCATCCCATCGTCTATAACGGAATTTGCAAACAATCAATTATCTATTGAAGTTAAAATGATTGGTGCTTCTTATACAGGCACTTTAAATAGTACAGGCGATAAAATGGAAGGTACATGGGCACAGTCAGGCATGAACTTCCCTTTAAATTTAGAGCCACTTAAGGAAGGGGAGGCGGAAAAAGTAGTACTAAAACCTCAAACACCTAAACCGCCATTTTCCTATGAGCCCATTGATTTGCTTTACGAAGGAACAGTTACTAAGCTCACTTATGGTGCTACCTTAACCTGTCCAAAAGACAATGACAAGCATCCTTTAGTTATATTAATTACAGGGAGTGGTAGACAGGACAGGGATGAAACCATTTTTGATCATAAACCTTTTGCAGTCATTGCTGATTATCTGACAAATAAAGGTTTTGTTGTTTTAAGAGTGGATGATCGTGGAGCAGGAAAATCTACTGGTGATTTTAGTAAAAGTACAACTGCCGATTTTGCCTTGGATGTGGAAGAGCATATTCGATATGCCAAAACACTGTCAATGGTTGATACCAATAAAATTGGTTTAATTGGTCATAGTGAAGGCGGATTGATTGCACCCATGGTAGCAGCAAGAAACAAATCGGTTGCGTTTATAGTATTAATGGCTGGTCCCGGAATTGAAATAACTGAATTAATGGGGATTCAGAATGAAATGGTATTAAAATCTGCTGGTATTAGTCAAGCAGCGGTAGATGCCTATGTGCCTTTATATAAGCGATTAATGAAAACCATTATTTCCATAGATGACAAACAAGTAGCTATTAAAAAGGCGAATGAATTAGTGGAAGATTGGTATCAAAAAACCAATAAGGATTTTGTCAAATTAACAACTAACATTGGAAGCAAAGACGATATCAATAAATTTGCAACTGCCATGGCCGAAACACTTTCTACTAATTGGTGGAAATATTTTGCTGCTTATAATCCTGGCCCAGCTTTGCAACAATTAAAATGTCCTGTATTAGCAATTAACGGGTCTGCTGATATCCAAGTGCCTGCTGTCGCTAGTTTAAAAGGAATTGAAACTGCTTTGAAAAAAGGCGGGAACAAACATTTTGTTACAAAACAATTTGAGGGATTAAATCATTTGTTTCAAAAATGTACAAAGTGTACCGTGCCTGAGTATGGTGAATTAGAAACTACAATTGAGCCCGAAGTGTTAGATTATATGGGCAATTGGTTAACTGCCACAATTAATAAATAAGCTTTAAAATAGTTCCATAAAAAAAGGCCCGTGATCCACGGGCCTTTTTTTATGGAGAGGGCAATTATTTATTTAATCACTAATGTTTCCATTGCATGTGGTAAGATGTCAATTACAGCTGCATAAGTGCCAATGCATAAATTATACTTAACAACGTTATCCGTTTGATTCATTACTATTACGCTAATGCTTTTGTCTTTGTTTACAAATGCAGTTGTTAATAATGGACTTCTGCTTGAAGCACTATTAATTAATTTTGCACCAGGTTGCACAAATTTGGAAAAATGTCCAATATAGTAGTAAGCGTTGGTATAAATTAAATTACCTGTTCTTAAGTCGGCATGCACAGGAGCAAAACACATATTACCAGCATGATTTGGCCCGCCTGTTTCATCTAATAAAATATTCCAATCAGTCCAACCTACACTTCCATTATTAAAATCATTAATCATAGCGCGGCCGTATCTTTCTCCTAGATACCATGCAGTTAATTTTGAAAAATCAAAACGCTCTCCACAACCTTCGGTAAACATAATGTTCTTATTAGGGTATGCCTTGTGCACTAATCCAACATTATTAAACATTGGCGTACCTCCACTCCAATCCTCATACCAGTGAAAACCCATGCCCCATGCGTATTTAGCGGCTTCAGGGTCATCAAAAATCACATTGGCTCTATGTACCATTAAATCTCTGTTATGATCCCAAACAATAATTTTCTTGTTTTCATATCCAGCTTTTTTCATGGTAGGTCCAAGAAAGTTTTTTAAGAAATCTCTTTCTTCTTCGGCAGTATAAATACATGATTCCCATTTTTGAGTTGCCATTGGTTCGTTTTGAACCGAGATGCCCCAAATTGGTATACCCTCTTTTTCATAAGCTTTAATAAACTTTGTGTAATAGTTTGCCCAGCTTTGTGCAAATTCGGGTTTTAACTTTCCGCCATGCAACATCTCGCCATTTGTTTTCATAAAGGATGGCGGACTCCAAGGGCTAGCGTATAATGTTATTTTACCACCTGCTGCCTTTAGAACACTTTTAATAAAGGGCAGTCGATATGTTTTATCGTGATCTATGGAAAAGCTTTGCAAACTAGCATCACCTTCTTTTACATAAGTGTAGCTTCCGCTACTAAAGTCACAACTATGTATATTGGTTCTTGCAATGGAATAACCAATGCCTTTTTCTTTATCATAGTAGGCAGTTAGTAATTCATCCTGCTGCTTCTTATTTAATTTTGCAAATGTCTCAGCACTCGCATCGGTCAATGCACCTCCAATGCCTAATAAGGATTGAAAAGTTTTTGTAGGATCTACGAAAACACTTATTTCACTTTCTACTGGTTGTGCAAGTGGTTTAAATTGGGCAGTACCTGTTTTGCTTAGTCTCAATTGAGTGTTTTCGGCAGTCGTATAAATGGTGACTGTTTTAGTTTTTGCGCTATTAACCTGTGCAAGACTTATACTTGCAATAAATGGTAATAGAAGCACGAGGTTTTTTTTCATATGGAGAGGTTATTAAATTATTCTTTTATAAATGTATCGTATAAAACATTCACTGCACTTTTTATACCAGCATTAAAACCAGTATCATAGCTTGCTTCAAATCCATTACAAATAACTACTATGCCAAACTTCTTTTTTACATTAAAAAACATAGCACTTGATAAACCATAAGCCGAACCAGTATGTCCACACATGGTTTCGCCAGGAATCAATTTATCGGTTGTTTCCAATGCAAGTCCGTAACCTTCATCGTCAGAAACTTTAGTTTGCATTTGAATTGAACTCTTTTTAGAGATAATACGGCCACCTTTGTATTTTCCATGTCTGCTATGCATGATCATATATTTTGCAAGGTCAGTTGCAGATATTTTCATTCCTCCTGTTGGAGAGAATAATGGCGTGGTTACACCTAATATGTGGTTTTTAATTTCTTCACTTCTTGGATTGTATGCAGCACTTGCAGCAATAAATTTAGCAGAGTCTTTATT
>CANFLP010000073.1 GCA_947447835.1 Bacteroidota bacterium | reverse complement strand
TAAAATTGGTAATTTAAATTTCCGTTCACCTATCTAATAACAGCTTAATGGTCATTAGGTTTAAGTGGACTGCAAAATAAACTAAACAACGCTTTCATGCTTAAAAAAATTTCAATTGGTCTTTTAGCTATTATATTGGTAATATTGGGACTTTCTTTTACACCCAATTTTTCGCATCTCCGAAATTTCGCTAAATGGGGAAAACATACCATTCATGATTATAAAACACATCCATATAATATTGTAGCTAAAGCGCCACAAACACAATTTTGGCCAGTTGATTCCAACTATAACAAAAAACAAATCCCCGATTCATTAATGGAAATTATTGATTCGAATAATACCCATGCATTTTTAGTGTTTCAAGATGGGAAGTTATTGTACGAAAAATATTTTGATAGCTATACACCTAATACATTAAGTGGATCTTTTTCTGCTGCAAAAAGTATTATATCACTGTTAATAGGAATTGCTATTGATGAAGGGAAAATCAAATCGGTAAATGATTTAGTTGGAGATTATGTACCTCGATTTAAAAAAGATGGTTGGGAAAAATTAAGAATCAAAGATCTGTTAACTATGAGTTCAGGCTCTAATTATAAGGAGTCTGATGGAAGTTATTTTAGTTTAAATGCGTCTGCATATTATGGAGATAATGAAGAATTTTTAATTAACAAATTAGTTCCAAAAGAGCCTGCAGGCGTTAATTGGGAATATAGAAGTGCAGATACACAGGTATTGGGGTTTGTTGTAGAAAATGTTTTTGGCAAATCCATTTCAACATTAGTGTCCGAAAAATTTATGGTACCCATGGGATCTGAAGCAGATGCTAAATGGCTTACTGATGGCGAAAAGAAACACGAGAAAGCATTCTGTTGTTTTAATGGTATTGCAAGAGACTATGCAAGATTTGGTCAATTGGTTTTACAGGATGGAAAATGGGGTAATCAACAAATTGTATCACAAAAATATATTCAAGAAGCAACCACAGCAGCAAGCTATTTAAAGGATCCATATGAGGATGGGAAGCCTGTTGATTTTTATGGTTATCAATATTGGATTTTTTCCGAACAAGGCCATAGGGTAGTTGCTCAAAATGGATTGTTTGGACAATATGTATATATCATTAAAGACAAAAATGCAGTGGTAGTTCGTCTGGGAGAATCTAAGGTTACAAAAGCAATACACCATGCTCAACCTGAGAATTTTAGTTATGTTGCTGCAGCCTTATCTATTTTGAAGTAAATATTAAAGCTAATATATAAGCATAAAAAAAGGAGCTACAATTGTGTAGCTCCTTTTTTTATATAGTTTCGTTTTATTAAAATATGTCCATTGCTTTTGCGAAGTAAGTAACGGTACCTGGAAGCGCTAACCAGAAAAACTCTCTGTATACAATCATTAAGGTTACCATAATTGCTAACCATGCAAAACAGTAAACCCAGTATTTTTTAGTATTTTTTTGTGCTTCCATTGTATTAATATTAATTTATTAGTTGTTTTTAGACGAGGCAAATATACAAATTTTATCTTTTTGACCTATAATTTAGGGCCATAACTGAATTTTAAATCTACTTTCCAGCCATCAGGGGTCTCAATTACTTTAATCCAACGTTGCACTTTGTCATTAGAATTTTCATAATATATAACACTAGCCTTTGCATCCAAAGCCTTTACCTCATCTATTTGAATGGGAGCCTGCCTAGTTTGCATGCGACCTTCCTTATCCATGGCAAAGTAATCCTTGGTCATTTGGTCAAAAAAGGCCTGGTTTTTTGCATCTACAAAAAGATATTGTTGCGCCTTTATCATGTCCCCTTGCATGTAGTTTTCTAAAAAGTACCTGCCTCCATCTAAAGGGTTATCTGCTTTTTCGGCTGTGCTATGTGAATTACAACTCGTAACTGCCAATAAGAGGCTAGTGTAAAGGATTAGATTTTTAAGCATACCCAAAGTTAAGCCAATTATTAATGTTAAATTTGTCCGTCCAAACAATCATTGTATGAGAAAAATGTTCGCTGTTTTAAGTCTTTTAGCATTCCTTAATGCAGAAGCTCAACAAAAACACCCTGCTTTTATGGAGCAAGGAAATATATATGAAGTAAATATTCGTCAATACACTAAGGAAGGAACCCTAAATGCCTTCGCCAAACACTTACCTCGTTTACAAAAAATGGGCGTGAAAACAATTTGGTTTATGCCTTTACAACCTATTTCAAAAGAGGGTAGAAAAGGAAGCTTGGGGTCTTATTATTCCGTTGCAAGTTATACCGAAGTAAATCCGGAGTTCGGAACCTTGAATGATTTTAATAAAATAGTTACACGTGCACATGCATTGGGAATGAAAGTATTAATTGATTGGGTGCCTAATCATAGTGGCGCAGATCATCCTTGGTTAAAAACACACTTGGATTTTTATGAAAGAGATAGTACTGGCAAAGCAATTTATACAGCCGATTGGTCAGATACACGTGAATTAAATTACAATAATCATGTGATGGAGGATAGTATGATTAATGCCATGAAATATTGGATAAAAAATACTGCTATTGATGGATTTAGAGTAGACGTTGCTTGGGGTGTGCCTTATAGTTTTTGGAATAAATGTATTCCTGCATTAAGAAAGGAAAGAAATTTATTTTTCTTAGCCGAAGCAGATGATCCAAAATTACATGAAACAGGTTTTGATGCAACCTATAGTTGGACAGAGTTTCATGTAATGAATGATATTGTTGCTGGGAAAAAAGATGTCTTGTCCTTGGATACTGTATTAAATAAAATTGACAAGGACTATATGAAGGGTGCATGGAGATTGTATTTTACAAGTAATCATGATGAGAACTCTTGGAACAAAGCCGATTATGCAACCATGCCTGGTAAAACACATGCTCCATTTGCAGTGTTTACGCAAACTTATAATAGAACGATGCCATTAATATATAGTGGACAAGAAGAACCTGTATTAAGAGCTGTTTCCTTCTTTGAAAAAGATTCAATGGGATTTGCTAAATACGAAAGAGCTCCTTTTTATAAAACACTATTAAATTTAAGAAGCACACATCCTGCATTTAAAGAAAATGCTGTTTTTGAGCGATTGAAAGTGAATCTTCCAAATCAGGTGATGGCTTATTCAAGAAAAAATGGAGACAACCTTGTGGTGGCGGTATTAAATTTATCTGACAAGCATCAAGATGTTCAATTAGACGCCAAATTGCCTAATGGTAAAAGTTATTTTGAAGTATTCACGCATCAAGAAAATAAAGACATTCATTCCCTTCAACTTCCAGCATGGGGGTATAAAGTATTTGTATACGGCACAAAGTAAGCATATGACAAAAAATAAATTAGTAGCGCACATTATTGAAAAACAATCCTACTTATGTGTTGGGCTTGATACTGATATTGAAAAATTACCAGCGCATTTACCAAAAACTAAAGAAGGGGTGATTGCTTTTAATAAAGCCATTATTGATGCTACTGCACCTTATTGCGTAAGTTATAAAATTAACACAGCTTTTTACGAATCACAAGGTGTAAAAGGTTGGGAGGCCATGGAAGCAACGCTTGCACATATACCTTCTACTCATTTCACCATTGCGGATGCAAAGCGTGGAGATATTGGAAATACGTCTGCACAATATGCAAAAACATTTTTCGAAGTATTGCCATTTGATGCGATCACTGTTGCACCATATATGGGTAAAGATAGTATCGATCCTTTCTTAGCCTACACCAATAAGTGGACTATTGTTTTGGGATTAACCTCAAATACAGGTAGTCAAAATTTTGAACAGCAAAAATTAAGTAACGGCCAATTTCTATATGAATCTGTTTTAGAACAAGTAGCAAGTTGGGGTACTGCAGAACAATTAATGTTTGTGGTAGGTGCTACCAAGGCCGAGGACTTTGTTGGTATCAGGAAAATAATTCCGCATCATTTTTTATTAGTGCCAGGTGTGGGTGCGCAGGGCGGAAGCTTAAGCGAGGTAACTAAGTTTGGTAAGAACGACTCAGTTGGGTTATTGGTAAACGCAAGCCGTGCAGTTATTTTTGCAAGCAGCGGTACCGATTTTGCAGAGAAAGCTGCAATAGCCGCTAGCGAATATGCCACTGAAATGAAAGGATTACTTTCCCTGTAATGCATTATTAATTTTGTAAATGATGGATGGTCTCTCCTTCCATCTTTGCAATCACAACCGTCGCAACACTATTGCCAATAATATTAGTGATAGCTCTTGCTTCACTCATAAATTTATCTACACCTAATAAAAAAGCCAAGCCTTCAATTGGTATTTTTTGCATGGTAGCAAGGGTAGAAGCCAATACTATAAAGCCACTGCCAGTTACACCAGCCGCACCTTTAGAGGTAAGCATTAATATTAAAATCATTGTTACTAATTCGGATGTGCTTAATTGCACATTGTACAGTTGAGCAATAAATATTACGGCCATCGATAAATAAATAGAAGTGCCGTCTAAATTAAATGAATAGCCTGTAGGTACGACTAAGCCCACTACCGATTTTGAACAACCCATCTTTTCTAATTTATTCATTAGTGAAGGCATCGCGGGTTCCGAGGATGATGTGCCAAACACAATTAATAATTCTTCTTTTATGTGTGCAAGTAATTTAAAAATAGAAAGTTGGTAATATTTTAAAATCAATCCCAGCACAATAAATATAAATACGGCCATGGTCAAATACATCGTGCCCATAAGTTTACCTAATGGGATCAAAGTTTTCAAACCATACTTGCCAATTGCAAAAGCCATTCCTCCAAATGCAGCAATGGGAGCTAAATACATTACATATTTTAATCCGGTGAATACATAATGTGTAAGCTGTCCTAAACTATGAATGTATTTTTCTCGCTTTGGAAAATAGTTTAACGCGAATCCTAAAACGATGGCAGCTAATAATACTTGTAAATTGGTATTCTGAGCAATAATATGCAACAAATCAAAATTTGTTGCTTTTGTATATTTGGAAGGGTCCTGCATTTGTAAACCTTCTTTATTAATATTACCAGGTTGAATCCAAAGTGCAACAATTACACCAATCGCTAATGAAAGTGTACTAACTACTTCAAAGTATATAAGCGATCTAAATCCAATTCGACCTACTTTTTTTAAATCACCCATACTAGCAATACCCAAGCTTACTGTTAAGAATATAATGGGAAAGGTGAAGCCTTTAATAATATTGATAAATGTTTTAGCGATGGGATCCATTTTAATGGCAGTTGCAGGAGCATAAATACCTACTAGTATTCCGGCAATTATGGCTACAAATACTAAGAAACTAAGATGGGTGACTACTTTTCTCATGATTGGGATTATACTTGTAAATATACTTTTTTTAGGTAGTTTCAGTTATCTTTGAGAAGGATTGTTTACCAATTAAAAATGAAGTTATGGCAGTAAGACAGGATTTATTCGAGTCTCCAGATTATTATCAGTTAGATGAATTATTGAGTGAAGAGCATTTGATGGTAAGATCGGCAGTGCGCGAGTATGTGAAGAAAGAAATTTCTCCAATTATTGAGGAGTATGCACAAAAAGCAGCATTCCCTCAACAAATAGTAAAGCAATTAGGTGACCTGGGTTGTTTTGGTCCAACGGTCCCTGCTGAATATGGCGGCGGCGGTTTGGATTATATCAGCTATGGAATAATGATGCAAGAATTAGAGCGAGGAGATAGTGGTGTACGAAGTACAGCTAGTGTACAAGGTTCATTGGTAATGTTTCCTATTTATGCATACGGTAGTGAGGAGCAAAAGAAAAAGTATTTACCAAAGTTGGCTAGTGGGGAATGGCTAGGTTGTTTTGGTTTAACCGAGCCTGATCATGGATCAGATCCTTCTAGCATGTTAACTAATATTAAGGATGCTGGCGACCATGTTATTTTAAATGGTGCTAAAATGTGGATCAGCAATGCACCATTTGCACAAGTTGCAGTAGTATGGGCTAAAAATGAGGATGGTAAAATTGTAGGATTGATTGTAGAAAGAGGAATGGAGGGTTTTAGTACGCCAACTACACATAATAAATGGAGCTTAAGAGCAAGTGCAACAGGCGAGTTGGTTTTTGATAATGTAAAAGTTCCAAAAGAAAATATTTTACCTAATGTGATTGGTTTAAAAGGTCCACTAGGTTGTTTAAGTAAAGCAAGATATGGCATTGCATGGGGTGCATTAGGTGCTGCCATGGATTGTTACGATACCGCTTTAAGATATAGTAAGGAGCGTGTACAGTTTGGCAGGCCAATTGGCGGTTTTCAATTACAACAAAAAAAGTTGGCCGAAATGGTTACCGAAATTACTAAAGGACAATTATTGGTTTGGCGTTTAGGGGTATTAATGAACGAGGGTAGAGCAACGCCTAGTCAAATAAGTATGGCAAAAAGAAACAGCTGTGAAATTGCAACACAAATTGCAAGAGATGCTAGACAAATGTTAGGCGGTATGGGCATTACAGGTGAATATTCTATTATGAGACACATGATGAACCTAGAAAGTGTAATCACTTACGAAGGAACGCATGACATACATTTGTTAATTACGGGAATGGATGTTACGGGGTTCAATGCGTTTAAATAAAATCAATAGCGAACGATAAGTGAAGTTATGGCAGCAGAGAAAATATTTTTAATTGGGATGATGGGTTCTGGAAAATCTTATTGGGTGAAAAAGATTTCTAAATGGATTAAGTCGGCTGGGTATGATTTAGACGATTTAATTGAGATGAACGAGGAAAAAACCATTGCAGAAATTTTTAGTGAGGATGGCGAAGACTATTTCAGAAAAGCAGAAAGTAAAATATTGAAATGGTTCAAGGAAAAGAAGAAGTATGCCTTGGCTACCGGAGGAGGAACTCCTTGTAATCAGGATAATATGGATTGGATGAAAAAAGAGGGAGTGGTAATTTGGCTAGATGAGTCCATAGAGGTATTGGTTGCTAGATTGTCTACCGAAAAAGCACACCGTCCTTTAATTGCTAATTTAGATGATCAGGATATAGCTAGATTTATTCAAGGTAAATTGTTGGAGCGTACTCCCTTTTATCAGCAAGCACATTATCGTTTATCTACAGACCAAATAACAGAGTCCGGATTAAAAAAATTAATTCAAAAACATGCATCGTAAAATATTATTGTGGGGCTTGGTTTTAGCATTATTATCCGTTGCTTTAGGTGCTTTTGGAGCACATGGATTAAAGAACTTAGTGCCTTTAGAAAAAATAACCATTTTTGAAACGGGGGTGCGTTATCAATTTATGCATGCTTTGGCTTTAGTGGCCTTGTCCATATATGCTTCTCAAAATGCTTCGACATTAGGCAATCATAAAAACATAGGTTGGGCTTCCAACTTCTTTTTATTAGGTATCCTGTTTTTCAGCGGGTCTTTATACCTATTAACTTTCCAACCTTTGTGTTCTTATAACTTTTCGCGCATAATTGGCCCAATTACCCCAATTGGAGGGCTGTTTCTTATGTTGGGCTGGGCTAGCTGGATACGTGTAGTATGGCTACACAAAGTGGATAAGTAGCTTCATTCTTTTTCAATTTTACACATTAGCCAAAAAACCTTTTTCTTCCTATTGGGATAACTTATATTTGTCTCTATGGCAAATACGCTTAAAAGTAAAAAAGAACAAAAGGTTAGCGATGAAGTGTTGAATCCGGATAAGGAAGCTTCGGTGAATGTAACCGAAGTGGTAAAAGATGAACGTACTTCAAAAATTGCCGGATCAATCTTGTTGTTATTGACTATTTTTTTATTCGTAGCATTTACATCGTATTTATTTACTTGGCAGGAAGATCAGGACAAGGTACAATTATGGCGCACCAATCTTTTTTCAACAACCGATGTTAAAGTAAATAATCAATTAGGATTTATTGGCGCATTTGTCGCTTATCAAATTATGTATAATGGATTTGGGATAGCTGCATATTTATTTTGCGCATTTACATTTGTAATAGGGGTGAATTTATTTTTTACAAAACCCATTTTTAGTATTTGGAGAAATGTACGTTATGTTTTATTAGGTTTATTAGTGCTTAGTACTTGTTTTGCTTTTGTTACAAGAGGCGCTGCTTTTTCATGGGGTGGCGCGTTGGGAGAATACAGTAGTAGCTGGTTAATTAAATGGATAGGAAGTTTTGGAACTGGCGCAATATTATTAGTTGCAGGGTTTAGTTATTTTATATGGAGAGTTAATCCAAAATTCAATGTACCTAGTTTTGACTTTTTAATTCCTAAAAAGAAGGAAGTTCCATTTGTGAGTGAGGACGACGAACAAGCTATTAAGCAAGAGTGGGATTTAAATAATACACAACCTGTAGCTGAAGAAACTCCAACAGGCAATAGATTAAAAAACAATGCCACAGGTGAAAATGGCATTTCGGTAATAATGCCTGAAGAAGAAGAAGACGCGAATGCGTCTGATGCAGGAGGGATACTAAATGCAGGAGGAATACTAAATGCAGGAGGGAAACTTTTTATAGATGAACTTGCTTTAACCGAGGAGCAAATATCAAACCAAGAGTTAGCTCATTTAGCACCTACATTAGTTACAGAAGAACCTGACACGGAAGACTATGCTTTAACAGAGAGTGATGCAGGCGACGATTTTACCGATTTAGATGATGAATTATTAGAAGATTTGGATTTAGAAATAAATGAAGGAGCTAAAGAAGCAATCATTCCTGCAGCAGCAATTGGAAGTTTAGCTACAAAATATGATGCAACCTTAGATTTAAAAAACTACAAGTATCCATCAATTAATTTATTAGAGACACATGGCTCTGAAAAAATTGTGCAAGACCCTGAGGAATTAGAGACACACAAAAATCAGATTATCGCCACTTTAAAAAACTATGATATTGCCATTCAGCGTATTGCTGCAACGGTTGGTCCAACGGTAACATTATACGAAATTGTACCAGCGCCAGGTGTGCGTATTAGTCGTATTAAAAACTTAGAGGATGACATTGCCTTAAGTTTGGCAGCGCTGGGTATTCGTATCATTGCGCCAATACCTGGTAAAGGAACTATTGGTATTGAGGTTCCTAATATTCGCAAGTCAATTGTGAGTATGAAAACATTATTGGCTAGTGAAAAATTTCAATCTAGTCAGTATTCATTACCTATTGCAATTGGTAAAAAAATTGACAACGAAAACTTTATCGTGGACTTAGCAAGTATGCCTCACTTATTAATGGCGGGTGCTACTGGACAAGGTAAGTCGGTTGG
>CANFLP010000072.1 GCA_947447835.1 Bacteroidota bacterium | reverse complement strand
CACTTTTGGTGCAATAAAAAAACTATCTTTTTGCGGGAAGCTTTTATACATTTCAATAATCAATCCAAGGTCAATCTTATCCTTTGGTGGCGTTACTTTTGTAAGATCCCATCCATAACATTTTTGACCATATAGTTTAGAAGACATTGCACCAACTCTTGGGTTGGGCGTAAAACTAAACTTTGTATTATCAATACTTGGATGTCCAATATAAGCGAAAGCATGCACTGTGCCACGCCCTTCACTCATAACCGTACCTTCTACTAAACAAGTTGTAGGGTACCATAATATAGAAGTCATATCAGCAAGGTTAGGCGAGGGTGGGACATTTAAAGCATACATGGAATGGTGGTCGTAATTTTTATTACGAATAATAGTAAGTGACCAACTTGCATTTTGTGTTGCTTTTGTTGGATCCATTTTTATCCAATTTTCACCTCTTAACATTTGCGCGTATTCTCCCATAGTCAAACCATAAACGATGGGTATGGGTTGTTTACCAACTCCACTTACAAAAGAGGCATCTAAAATTGGGCCGTCTACATAATGTCCATTTGGATTAGGCCGATCTAAAATTACTAGTGGCTTATTATTAGCCATAGCGGCTTCCATATAATATTGCAAAGAATTAATGTAGGTATAAAAACGAGTTCCTACATCCTGTACATCAAATAACATAATATCAACGTCTAACAAATCATTTGCGTCTGGAGCATTTTTTTTGCCATATAAAGAAACAATCTTAATACCCGTTTTTGCATCTATTTCGTCACTTACTTTTTCGCCAGCATCAGCTGTGCCTCTAAGACCATGTTCGGGTGTAAATACTTTTTGAATGGTGATGCCCGCTTTTATTAGGGTATCAATTAAATGAGTGCTACCAATTACTGCGGTTTGATTGGTGAATAATCCAACTCTTTTATTTTTTAATAAAGGGAAGTATTCACTTGTTTGATAAGCGCCAGGCAAAATGGGTTTTTGCGCATTTAATTGTGTTGCTGAAAACAAGACAATACATATTACAAGCAGTACTTTATTCATAGTGGCGGGTTGTAGCACAATTTAATAAAAAAAGCGTCTGTGTAGACGCTTTTAATTTGATACTTAGCTTAAATATTTTCCAACTATTGGAACTCTACGTCCAACGCCAAAAGCTTTTGGAGAAACACGAATGATAGGGCAGAACTGATTACGCTTGTATTCGTTATTGTTAACCATTTTTAAAGTTCGATCCACTAAAGCGGCGTCAAATCCTAATGATTTAATTACAGAAGGATCGGCACGTTTCTCTATATATTGATATAAGATTTGATCTAACACATCATACTCAGGTAAACTATCGCTGTCTTTTTGATTGGGCCTTAATTCGGCACTTGGCGCTTTGTCAATAATATTTTGAGGAATAATTATATCGTTTCTATTAATATATCTGGCCAATGCATATACTTGCATTTTATAACAATCGCCTAATACACCAAGTCCTCCAGCCATGTCGCCATATAAGGTACCATAGCCCGTAGCTAATTCACTTTTATTGGATGTGTTTAATAAAACGTAGCCTAATTTATTGGCAATGGCCATTAAAATATTTCCACGAGATCTGCTTTGTATGTTTTCTTCGGCTAATGAAAAAGGAAGATCTTTGAAAATTGGTTTTAATGTGCTTAAAAAAGTTTCATAAACATCTTTAATAGGAATGATGTCATATAGATTATCTAAGTTCTTACTTAATTGCACAGCATCATCAACCGAATGTTCAGTTGAATAGGGAGAGGGCATTAATATAGCATGTACATTTTCTTTCCCCAATGCTTCGCATGCAATTGCGAGTGTAACTGCTGAATCTATACCACCAGACGAACCTAGTATCGCACGCTTAAAGCCCATCTTGTTAAAATAGTCTTTAACGCCTAATACTAAAGCCTTATATACTTGATCGATATTTAATTCAGGAACCAGTACTGCAGGATTTAATTCTTTATTTGGGACACGCGCAGCGGGTTCTAATATTGGTGCATTAATGGTTCCATCTTCGTTACATTCAAATATTTCCATTGCTGATTCAAACATGGGTAATGCGCCACACAGGTTGGCGTCTTTGTCAAAAACCAGTGAACCTCCGTCAAAAACAATTTCGGTTTGACTACCCACAGCATTGCAATAGAACAATGGTTTTTTGTATTTGATTACATTGGATTTAATGGTCGCTTTACGGTCTTCGTCATGCGTATAGTCAAACGGAGAGGCACTTAAATTCAATAAAATATCGGGCGATTGGTCCATCATTTTATCCATTGGACAAATACGGTACAATGGGTTGTCACCTAAATTCCAAATGTCTTCACAAATAGTAATCGCTAATTTTTTCCCTTTAAATGGAACTACTTTCCAGTCATCCGCTGGTTCGAAATATCTATTCTCATCAAACACGTCATAAGTAGGTAAAAGTGTTTTATGAATTTCTGCAACTATTTTTTGCTCATATAAAAAGAAGGCTGCATTGTATAAGTCCTTGCCTTTTTTGTTGGGGTTGCGCGCTGGACTTCCAATTAATACACCAATAGTATCAGCAGCAGCTTTAATCTTGTCAATGCTTTCGTAGCATTTATTGATAAAATCATTGAACTCTACAAAGTCTCTTGCGGGGTAACCACATACACTCATCTCACTAAATAAAATAATATCAGCTCCTAGCTTTTTGGCTTCTTCTATTGCACATAACATCTTCTCGGTGTTTTGCTCAAAGTTGCCAATGTGATAATTTTGTTGTGCTATACAAATCTTCATGTGCCAAAGGTCGGTTTTTAACAGAAATAAACTCTCTTTTTTTGTACTTTCACATATGCGTAGAATGCAAATTTCATTTATTGCAGTTATTTTAATTATTTCGGCCTGTCAATTTGCACCATCAGACCCTGCAAAAAGGGAGCCTAGCTTTGAAATTAAAGTGGAAAGATTTGACAGTGCCTTTTTTGGCATTGACACATTACATACAAAGATTTCGGTATCAAAATTATTTGCAAAATATCCCAATTTTGCACCTGATTTTTTCTCCCAAATATTAATGTTAAATAAGTACAAGGACACTATTGGTATTAAAGCATTTTACAAGGCCTACGCACCTATATATAAGGATGCTCAAAAGGTGAACGCAATTAGCAAAGCGCGCGTAAATTTAGCGGAGGCGTTTAAGAGGTTGCATTATTATTTCCCTAATTATCCTTTAGCACATAAAGTAATCACTTTTGTTGGGCCCTTGGAATCTTATGGAAATATTGTTACAAAAGATGCACTGGCATTGGGTTTGCAAATGTATTTAGGTGCACAATCAGATTGGTATTTTTCGGAACGTATTCAAACCATTTATCCTACTTATTTAAGTCGACGTTTTGCGCCGGAATATATTACGGTAAATAGTGTGCAAAATATAATCAATGATATTGTGCCCGAAACACAAAGTAATGTGACATTAATGAAGGAAATGATTGAAGCCGGAAAACGACAATTTGTGATCAATGTTTGCATGCCGAATACGCCGGATTCTATACGTTTTGGTTATACCCAGGAACAAATCAAAAGTCTACAACAACAAGAGTCTAAAATCTGGGAATATATTTTGCATGATAAGTTAATTTATTCATCTAATCCTACTGACATTAGATCTATGATGCAGGAGGGCGTTTATAGTGATACATTCGGAGAATCCATTCCTGGAAATGTAGGGAAATACATGGGGTATAAAATAGTACAAGCATGGATGCAACAAAAAACGCAAAAGGGGATTACAATGGAAGCGCTACTTAAAACTTCTGCCGATAAGATTTTTACTTCTGCCGAATATGCGCCTTAGAAACTAAGATTAGTTCAGCTTAATAGGTGCTGTTAATTTAAAAGCAGGGATGTTTACATGAATAGCATCTTTGTTTTCAACATTCTCCATGGTATAATAACCCTGCATTTTACCCAATTCACTTTTCAAGTGACATCCACTCACATATTGGTAATGTTTGCCAGGCATAATAAGCGGTTGAACTCCTACAACGCCTTCTCCTTCTACAATTCGTTGTTCGGTATTGCTATCAAAAACTTCCCAATAACGTCTTAATAGTTTAACTGGAAAAGAATTGTGGTTCTCAATAGTAATACGATAAGCAAACATATATTCATTTTGCAAAGGATTACTATAGTCCTTTTGGTAAAAGGTCTCAATACTCACTTCAATGCCTTCTGAAATTTTGGAAACCATGGTAGGCTTATCAATTGGTAAACTGCAGAGGATACTGCGCGATAAAAGTACCAAAATTTACACGAGTGGTGTAAAAAAAGCATGTATTTTTTTATAAGACCCCTTAAGTGCTTTACCTTTGCGCAATCGTATGCGTTAGGCTGAAAATCACTTAATTACACTAATAAATAGACACAAATGAAGATCGCAGTAGCAAAAGGAGATGGGATTGGTCCAGAAATTATGGAAGCAGTAATTCATGTTTTTAATGCTGCCAAAGTGCCATTGGAATATCAGTTTGTGGATATGGGTAAATGGGTTTTTGACAAAGGCTTTAGTAATGGTATGACCCAAGAGGCAAAAGATACGATTGAGGAGTTGGGTTTGTTATTTAAGGGGCCAATGGAAACGCCAAAAGGGAAGGGGGTGAAGAGTGTGAACGTTACAGCTAGAAAAACTTGGAACACCTACGCAAATGATAGACATTTTCAAACATTAAGTGGTGTTGATACCGTATTTAGTAAAGCTGGTATCCCTATTGATTTAACAATTGTAAGAGAAAATATCGAAGATACTTATGGTGGGATTGAGCATATGCTAACACAGGATGTTGCGTTGGGTCGTCGTTTTATTACACGTCCAGGTAGTGAACAAGTTATTCGTTATGCCTTTGAGATGGCAAAGAAAAAAGGAGCAAAAAGAATTACTTGTGGTCATAAAGCAAACATCATGAAATTAACAGATGGTTTGTTTTTGGAAGTGTTTAAAGAAGTTGCAAAAGAGTATCCTGAATTAAAAGCAGATGATGTTATTGTAGATGATTTGTGCATGAAATTGGTAAGTCGTCCAGACTTATTTGATGTAATTGTATTAACCAATTTGCAGGGAGACATTGTGAGTGACTTATGCGCTGGATTGGTTGGTGGGCTTGGTTTTGCGCCTTCTGCAAATATCGGAGATCATATTTCAATATTTGAAGCAGTACACGGTACAGCACCAGATATTGCTGGTAAAAATATTGCCAATCCAACTTCATTATTATTAAGTGGATTAAGTATGTTACGCCACTTGGGATTAATGGAGCAAGCAATTATGATTGAAAATGCATTGTTATTTACATTAGAATCTGGAGTGCACACTGGTGACTTTGGAGACAAATCAATTCCTTCTGTAAACACAACTGTTTTTGCACAAGCGATTATTGATAATTTTGGTAAACAACCTGCACACAATCCTAAACCATTGTTACCTAATTTTTATGTAACACCTACCGATTTTAAATTGGAGCATAATCCAATGTTGCAAAGTGATTTAAATGATCATCATAAAATTGTAGGCGTTGATTTTTTTATTGAAAGTAACGAACAACCACAAGTGATTGCAGATAAATGTACATCACACACAACCGATGCACTTAAATTAGTAACTATTACAAATAGAGGAACACAAGTATGGCCGTCAGGCTCCATCTTTACCAATTTAGTGAATCAATACTATTGCCGTTTTGAGACCGTAAATGAATTGCCATTGTCTCAGGACGATGTGGTTGAACTATACGGAGCCTTGGCTAAGGACTTTAAAATATGTTCCCTTGAAATCTTGAACATGTGGGCAGATAAAAAAGCCTACAGCTTAGCGCAAGGTCAATAAAGTCGAACAGATTCATCGTTTTACGGAAATTGACTTGGTTTTACCCTCAATTTGCTCAAAAATTGGCAGGATCGGTGGGAAAAAAACCAATTTTGATGTATTTTCACGGCTCAATTACAAAACAGCCTTTTACTTATGGCAGAAGTTATATTAATGCCCCGCTTGAGCGATACAATGACAGAAGGTGTCATTGCGGCATGGCATAAAAAAGTGGGCGATACCGTTAAAAAAGGCGACTTATTAGCCGAGATTGAAACGGATAAAGCTACCATGGAATTAGAGAGTTATCAGGATGGAGTCCTTTTACATATTGGTACCCCAAGAGGTGGCAAATTGCAAGTGAATGACTTGCTTGCTATTTTTGGTAAAGCAGGCGAAGACGTTAGTGCATTAATTGCTGGTGCAAATGTTGCTCCAGTTGCTGCGCCTTCCGCTACAGAAACTCCTGCTCCTGCAACAGTTGCTGCTGCTAGTGGAGTTGATTATAGCACAATGGAAGAAGTTGTTTTAATGCCACGTTTGAGTGATACCATGACTGAAGGTGTGATTGCAGGATGGCAAAAGAAAGTGGGAGATGCTGTAAAGAAAGGGGAAGTGCTAGCTGATATCGAAACGGATAAAGCTACCATGGAATTAGAATCTTATAAGGATGGTATTTTGTTATATCAAGGTGCGCAAAAAGGAGAGAAGATTTTAGTAAATGATTTGTTATGTATAATTGGTCAACCAGGAATGGATATTGATCCAATAGTGAAGGGATTAAAAAGCAATGGATCTGCACCAGCTCCAGTAGCAGCGGCTCCTGCTGCATCTGCGCCAGAAGCTGCGAAAGCAGCTGATGAAATCGGAAAAGTTCCTGCCGCAACTGCTCCGGCCACTAGCGTTGCGCCAGTTACAGCTTCGACTGCACAAGTTGTTAATGAGGGTCGCATTTTTGCTTCTCCATTGGCAAAGAAAATTGCACAAGAAAAAGGCATCGATTTAAAATTTGTAAAAGGTACTGGTGAGAACGGAAGAATCACTAGAACTGATTTGGAAAATTATACTCCTAGTGCAGCAACTGCTATTAGTTCAAGTGCATCTGCAACAACTGCTCCTGTATTTGTTCCTTCGGGCACAGTAAGCTTTGTAGATACACCTGTATCACAAATGCGTAAAGTAATTGCGAAGCGTTTAAGCGAAAGCTTGTTCACAGCTCCGCATTTTTACTTAACCATGAAAATTAATATGGACGCGGCTATTAAAGCACGTACTTTATTAAACGAAAATGCAACTACTAAGATTAGTTTTAATGATATGATTGTTAAAGCAACAGCATTGTCATTAAAGCAGCATCCAAAGGTAAATAGCAGTTGGATGGGAGATTTTATCCGTGAAAATCATCATGTTAATATTGGTATTGCAGTAGCAGTAGACGAAGGTTTATTGGTTCCTGTATTACGTTTTGCAGACAGCTTAAGCTTATCACAAATTAGTGGTAACGTAAAAGAGTTTGCTAAAAAAGCAAAAGATAAAAAATTACAACCTGCAGATTGGGAAGGAAGCACATTCACTATTTCTAACTTAGGTATGTTTGGAATAGATTCTTTCACAGCGATTATCAATCCTCCTGATGCTTGTATTTTAGCTATAGGTGGTATTGCTCAAGAACCAATAGTAAAAGGCGGACAGGTTGTTCCAGGTAATGTAATGAATGTGACATTAAGTTGTGACCACCGTGTAGTGGATGGTGCAACAGGAGCTGCGTTCTTGCAAACACTTAAAAGTTTATTAGAAGAACCATTGAGAATGCTTGCATAAGTATTCTTTTAAGATTACATAATAAAAAAGCCCCGAGCAATTGCTTGGGGCTTTTTTAATTTCGGAACATTTAAGTGTAGTGATCTTGCATTATTATAAATCCAAATCACATCCAATGGGTGCGCCTGGCGCCATCATTACTGGTTTAGGTAATGTAATTGTACCTGGATTTTTAATTCTTTCTATAGCAAAATCATATTGTGCTTTATGTGCAATGTCTGTTTTACTTAAAGACGTTAACTGTGCTTTTAATTGTTGTAAGCGATCGTTACAAATGCTTCTTACTTCAAAATTAGCGTCGGCACTTTGGTGTACACCTAGTATCCAGGTAAGTACTTGTTGTTGCGTTTGTAAATGAATTGAGCCTTCTAGTCCTGTTGGTGTTTTCGCATACCAAGTGCTTTTCAACACGGCATCTAACACATTATCAAAACCAATCGTATTGGCTCTTGCTTTGTTTTGCACTAAACGGTTGGCTCTTTCAACATTGAATAAGAAACCTAGTTCAAAATCGGCTAGTGCTTCGGCTGCACTTAATGCGTCAAAACTCATTCCTGTTCTTTTGTCAAATAATTCTCCAACACCATAATACATTGGAGGGCGAGGAGGAATCAAACCAAGTATTCTTTCTGGAATGGCAAGTGTACTAGCTGACAAGCAATTCACTGCAGCCTCTAATGCTTTTTGTTGAATAGCATTAGGTAGGATTGTAGGCTTGATTTGATTTTGATCGCCTCTCACACTATAGTTGTAATTAATACCACCAATTAATTTAGTAACTGCTTCTAATTGGTAACGATGGTAATTATATAATGGCACTAATACATCTTCCAATTTAGTTAACGGAGTTCCATTTTGAATGGCTTCTTCGCCAAATTGAGAAATGGCCTTTTTGCGAACAGAAAGTGTTTGTTGTAGTCCAGCTACGGCGTCGGACTGATTATCCCATAAATGAGCGTATGGATGAAATCCACTCGCAGCTCTTGCATCTGCGTCAGCAATAAACAACAATCCATTCTTAGAGTTCTCCTCTAATAAATTATTAAGTGCAAATGATTCATTGGTGCCAGCTGGAAAATCTTGATATCCATACATAATTGCACGCTTATCCCAAGGGCCTATTTCATTGGTATATACTTTTGTGAAATCTATTTCGCCTTTATCGTTTACAAACACATTAGGATGAGGATAATCCATTACGGATGCTCTATCATTATAGCTAGAGGCATAATTATGTTGTAATCCTAAGGTATGACCCACTTCGTGAGCAGCTAATTGTCTTAATCTTTGCAATGCAGCTACTCTCATTTTATCAGTCACGGGCTTACCATTCACAAATGGTGATAGTAAGGCAGTAAAAATTAAATAATCTTGTCTAACTCTAAGCGAACCTAGTGTAACCTGGCCCTTTATAATTTCACCTGTTCTAGGATCTGTAATACTCATTCCGTAACTCCAGCCTCTTGTAGATCGGTGTACCCAGTTAATCATATTATAACGAATATCCATTGGGTCAGCACTATCTGGTAATATTTTTACTTGAAATGCATTTTTATATCCAGCAGCTTCGTATGCTTGATTCCACCAACTTGCTCCTTCTAATAAAGCGGAACGGATTGGTTCGGGTGTACCATTATCTAAATAATAAATAATTGGTTTTACTGCTTCGCTGATTGTAGCTGATGGATCTTTCTTTTGTAGACGATGTCTATTAAT
>CANFLP010000071.1 GCA_947447835.1 Bacteroidota bacterium | reverse complement strand
GTAATTGTTTGTCCAACCAATGTAGCACCCGAAGATCCTGCAAGTTATTATTCTGTTGCAAGAAAATTAGCTGCTGAAATACCTAACTCCTACTTCTTTAATCAATATGATAATTTAGCGAATAGATTAGCACATTACGAAACTACTGGTCCTGAAATTTGGAATCAAACTGAAGGTAAAATTACACACTTAGTTTGTACTGCAGGAACAGGTGGAACCATAACAGGAACTGCAAAATATTTAAAAGAACAAAACCCAAATATTAAAGTGTGGGCTATTGACCCTATAGGATCCTTATTGACCCATTATTTTGAGACTGGTATTGTTGACATGGCATATGTGAAACCCTATATCGCCGAAGGATTTGGAGAAGATTTTGTACCAGCTAATTATGACATGCCGGTTATTAATCATTTTGAACAGGTGTCTGATAAAGATGGTGCATTAATGACCCGCAGATTGGCAAAAGAAGAAGGTTTATTTTGTGGTTATAGTGCGGGTAGCTGTTTACAAGGTTTATTGCAACTTTCTAATAGCCTAATTAAAACAGATGTGGTGGTTTGTATTTTCCATGACCATGGCAGTCGCTATGTTGGCAAGGTATACAACGACGAGTGGATGGAATCTAAAGGTTTTTTATAGCCAACGCATTCAATATCAATAGCATGTTGAATCTTAAATGTGTGTATCCCTGATTTTTTTGGGGATTATTTTACCTGTTTTAACCCTATAAGGCTAACAGCCGTTTGGGTCATAAATTGTATATTTGTTACTCAATAATTAAACTATGAGCAAGTACAGATCAGGTGTTTTATTTGGCAAAGAATTAGAAACTTTGTACAACGATGCAAAGGCAAACAACTTTGCAATTCCAGCAGTAAATACAACTGGAACAGATACAATTAATGCAGCTATTGAAACAGCAGCAAAATTAAAATCTCCAATTATTATTCAATTCTCAAATGGTGGTGCCCAATTTATTGCAGGTAAAGGCATGCCAAATGATAATTTACAAGCAAATATTCAAGGTGCTATCGCGGGTGCTTTACACGTTCACCAAGTGGCTAAATATTACGACGTTCCTGTTGTATTGCATACTGACCACGCTTCTAAAAAATGGTTACCATGGATTAGCGCGTTAATTGATGAAAGTGAAAAGTATTTTAAATTACACGGACAACCTTTATTCAGTTCACACATGTTGGATTTGTCTGAAGAACCAATCGAAGAGAATATTCAAACTTCAGTTGAATTTTTCAAACGCATGGCTCCATTAGGAATGGGTATCGAAATTGAATTAGGTGTTACAGGTGGCGAGGAAGATGGCGTTGATAACAGTGGTGTTGAAAACGATAAATTATATACTCAACCAGAGCACGTTGCTTATGCTTATACCGAATTAGGTAAAGTAGGTAACTTGTTTACAGTAGCTGCTGCATTTGGTAATGTTCACGGTGTTTATAGCCCAGGTAATGTTGAATTAAAACCGGAAATTTTACATAACAGCCAATTACACATTGAGAAAACTTTAGGTACTGCTACAAAACCAGTATACTTTGTATTCCATGGTGGTTCTGGTTCTCCTCAAAATCAAATTAGAGAAGCAATTGGATACGGTGCTATCAAAATGAATTTGGATACCGATTTACAATGGGCTTTCTGGGAAGGTATTTTAGGATACTACAAAAAGAATGAAGCTTATCTACAAACTCAATTAGGTAACCCTGAAGGAGCTGATAAGCCTAATAAGAAATATTATGATCCAAGAGTTTGGTTAAGAAAAGGTGAAGAGTCTTTCATTAAGAGATTAGAACAATCTTTTGAGGACTTGAACTGTATTAACAGAAATGCATAAACAAAATTTTAACACAGCCACCCATTATAATAAATAGGTGGCTGTTATTTTTTTTATAAATTTATAGCAGAAACGATTGCTCACTTAAATGTTACGCCATGAGAAACAGAGAAGAAGATATTGAGGTGAATTTGACCGGTGATGAATCTACCAGTAACGAAACTGGTAAACCAAGATGGTTTAAAAGAATTAAAAGAGGGATTACCACTTCAACAGCTGACAAGAAAGAAACGCCCGAAGGTTTATGGACTAAATGTCCTTCATGTAATCATATTTGCACAAGCTCTGAATTAAAAGAGCACTTATACATTTGTAGTAGTTGTAATTATCATCACCGAATTGGAAGTGATGAATATTTTGAAATGTTGTTTGATGATCAAGCTTACGAAGTACTTTACGATAATATTGTAAGTAAAGACGCTTTAAATTTTACCGACCTTAAAAACTATCAAAAGCGTTTGGATGAAATTCATTCAAAAACCGATTTGAAAGATTCTATGCGTGTTGGTGTTGGTAAAATGAATGGCGAAGCTTATGTAGTTGCTTGTATGGACTTTGAATTTATTGGCGGATCATTAGGTAGCGTTATGGGTGAAAAATTTAGTCGCGCAGTAGATTACTGTATTGCTAATCGCCTACCCTTTTTAGTAATTAGCAAAAGCGGTGGAGCACGTATGATGGAGAGCGCTTTTAGCTTAATGCAACTAGCTAAAACAAGTGGTAAACTTTCTCAATTAAGCGATGCTAAACTTCCTTTCATTTCCTTATTAACAGACCCTACTTTTGGAGGTATCTCTGCAAGCTTTGGAATGTTAGGTGATTTAAATATTGCTGAACCAGGCGCCTTAATTGGCTTTGCCGGACCTAGGGTTATTAAAGAAACCATTAAAAAGGACTTGCCTGCAGGTTTCCAAAGGAGTGAATTTTTATTAGAACATGGGTTCCTTGATTTTATTGTTGATCGCAAGGAATTAAAGAATAAATTATCTGAAGTAGCTTTTTTATTCCGAAACTAAGCGTTACTTATACTACTTTTGTTGTCCCAGCCGAAAGACTGGGACATTTTTTATGGCTAAAACAAAAGCATTACCGGCAAAAGAATTAAACAATAGGCAGGCCTATTTTAATTACAACATAGAGGACAAATATGTTGCTGGAATGGTATTGCTTGGAACAGAAGTAAAGTCCATAAGAGAAGGCAAAGTTAGTTTTAATGATTCCTTTTGTTTTTTTGATAGAGGTGAATTATGGGTACGTAGTTTATACATTAACGCCTACTCACATGGCTCGGCCAATAATCATATTGAAGTACATGATCGTAAATTACTTTTAGAAAAAAGAGAGCTTAAAAAAATTGAAGGTAAGGTTAAAGAAAAAGGCTTCACCATTGTTCCATTGCGCATTTTCTTTAATGAAAAACATTACGCTAAATTAGAGATTGGCATTGGCAAGGGTAAGAAAGAATTTGACAAACGCGAGACTATTAAAAATCGCGATGTTGACAAAGAGATTAAACGCCTACTTAAAAGATAAATAGATTTAATTATTATTGATACTTGGACTTGTTCTCTTCCTTATAACTTAACTGTTCCGCTAATGCATCTGGATGCGGCTTATTTGTTGTAGCAAAGGCAACCCCTAATAACACGGCAAATATCCCAAAGGACCAGGCCAATTCTTTGCCAATAAACCAATAACCCCATACCTGATTGATAGCTGCCTTTTCGGGATGACTCAGTTCATAGATCACTTCGGTTTGTTGTCCAATTTTAGATGCATACACTTCCTTATCTAACTTTAAAACATAAGGTTTTCCAAATTCATTGTACAGCGCTACAATAGAATCTCCTTGAGCCACTATGGAAGCTGGCGCAGTCTCGCTGTCTATATAGTCTGGCTCCCTACTATAAGGAAGATATAATAAATAACAGGTGATGAATAATATAATGGAGGACTTGATCAATGAATGGAACTATTTTAATTATTATCAAATTGAGTTAAAACAAAAGTCCCGAACTTTTGAACGGGACTTTTGAAAAGAAATATTAAAAATGCTTCATTAAGCAATTCTGTTTTTAATTACTTAAGCTTCTAAAGTCTACAGGGACCAATTTACTTACACCAGGCTCCTGCATGGTTACACCGTAAATTACATCCACTGCACTCATGGTTTGCTTATTGTGGGTTACAATAATAAACTGAGAGTTGTCAGAGAACTTCTGAATCATTTGGGTAAACTTGCCTACGTTGGCATCATCCAACGGTGCGTCAACCTCATCCAGGATACAGAATGGTGCTGGCTTAATTAAGTATATCGCAAACAACATTGCTGTTGCTGTTAAAGTACGCTCTCCTCCTGATAACTGTGTGATAGAAGATGGACGCTTACCCTTAGGTTTAGCTACAATCTCTACTGCAGTTTCAGCTAAATTATCTGGATCCACTAATATTAAGTCACAAGAATCTTCCTCGGTAAATAAAGCTTTGAATACTTTTTGGAAGTTTTCTCTAGCTGTATTGTAGGTTTCTAAGAAGGCTTGGTTTGCTGTTGCCTCTACCTCTTGAATAGTTTGTAATAAACTTTCCTTAGCAGTTACTAAGTCATTCTTTTGTTCTAAGATGAAATCATAACGCTTTTTCATTTCGGTGTAAGCCTCAATAGCGGTAGGATTCACCTCACCCATATTCTCTAAACGCTTCTTCATCTTTTCAGCGCTTACTTGTAACTCTTCTAAAGTTTCTTCGGTTTGACGACCCTTATCCAACACTTCTTCTAACTCCACTTTAAACTCAACGCTTAAACGCTCTTTCATTCCAGACAATTGCAATTTAAGATTGTTCAATTTATCCTTGATTTCGTTGATCAATTGATCTACTAATTCCTTAGACTTAATCTGCAATCTTACTGCACTTTCTTTTTCTTGAAGATCGTTACGTAATGTATAATAAGCTTGATCCGCTTCGTTTAATTTTTGTTCTTCTTCCTCTTTAGTTTTAATCAATAAAACCAATGCTTCTTCAATTTGTAACAATTGCTCCTTACTTTCTACAATAGCTGTAGAAGCCTCAGTTAATTGTGCAGTATTACTTTGAATTTGTGCGTGTAAATCATTTAATTGATTTTCTTTAAACACAACTTCTTGTTGTAATGATTCAATTTTGCTTTGTTGTTTTGTCAACTGTAAATTCATTTCATTGAATTCGCCAGATGCCAAATGGTAAGCTTGCTCCGCTGCTTGATAAGCCAACTCGATGGCTTCTAATTTAGCTTGTGTTTCATGTAAAGAAACATTCAAGGCTTCTAAAGCAATACGTGTATCAGCTATCGCTGCATGCTCGTCAATAATTTTAGATGCAAATTCAGCTAATTTAGTTACTGCAGACGCTTGCGCAGACTGCAAGTTCTCTAAACGGTTTTTATTTGCAAAAACTTCGTTGATTAAAGTATTGATAGATTGTTCTGTTGAACGAATCTCGTTTTCTTTTAATTGCTCATTGAATACTAAAACAGAATTGTGTTGCTCTTGGATTTGTGCTTTTAATTCATTCACCACTTTTTCTTGTGATTGAATGTCTTCCAATAATTTCTCTAAATTTTTAGCACGACCAATTTTCTTTCCTTCAAATAAACCTACGCTACCTCCCGTTAAAGTATACTTACCCTTAACATATTTACCAGTCTTCTCTAAAATTACACCAGTACTATTTGCTTCTAAAGCAGCATCGTTCTCTGCAATAAATACATTGCCTAACAAATGATTTGCTAATGCGGCATATTGTGGATCTATTTCAATAACTGATAATGCAGCAATGGTATTTGCTGGAGCAGATTCTGCTTTTGCACCACTTAATTGATCTAATAAGAAAAAGTTGGCTTTACCTTTTTTGTTCTCGTCTAACAAATGAACGGCTTGCATACCCTCTTTTAAATCCTTAACTACATAATAGTTTAAATAAGGCTCTAATACATTTTCTACAGCAGTTCTGTATTGTTCTTGTACATACATGATGTCCGACAATATAGGTGCTGTATGATTCCATCCGGTATTCTTATGTAAGAACTTAACACTCTCTGGATATCCTTCCATTGAGTCTACTAAGCTCTTTAATAAATCGTATTCATTTTTCTTAGCATCTAAGATTCTGGTTTGATCTGCCAAGTTAGCTCTTAACACTTCCAACTGAGCCTGCGTTTCAAAAATGCTCGCTTTTGCTTTTTCGTGTTGTTCCTGTAATGCTGCTAAATGTTCCTTTCTTGAAGCAAGATCAGCTTCCTTAGTAGCTAAAGTTGAAGTCAATTCTACAATTTGAGCTTCACGATGTGATTGCTCAGACTCTAATTGTTCCTGGCTTCTTAGTACGTTTTGAATTGAAGTATCTGATACAGCAACTTTCTTTTCAGCATCAAACTGACTTCTTTGAATTTGTCCGTATTGTTGACGTAAGCCATCTAATACCGAACGTTGATCGTCAAACTGAGCGCGCTTGTTTGTTAACTCTGCTTGAGATGATTCAACTCTATTTTTGAAATCGTTGTATAATTTTTCTTCGTCAACTACTTGCAACTTAGTGTACTCAATAGAATCACCAATTGTTTTTAATTGACCTTCGGCTCTTTCTAAAAATTCTTGTAAACTAGCTTCCTTGTCGTTCAAATAATTTAAACGTTGTGCAGCTAAATTCTTTTCGTTTTGTTTAGTTCTTAATACCTCCACCTTTTCATTAAACTCATGTTGCATGCTTTGCAACGCTCTCTCCTTTTCAATAAACACAACACGGTCTTGCTCTAATGCCGCTTCTTCCAAAGCAATCTGAGCTTCTAAATGAAATTTCTTATCAGTCTCTGTTTCTTGTTGCTCAGTTAATTCCTTGTAGCTAACATTAAAACCTTCTAAGCTAGCAATAGCCAATTCGATAGCTGTTTCTTGATAATCTTTTTTGATTTCAAAATACTTCTCTGCTTTCTTAGCTTGATTCTCTAAAGTTTTTAATTGGTTATTGATTTCAAATAACAAATCTTCAATTCTAGATAAATCCTGCTCAGTAGCATCTAATTTATTCTTCGCTTCTTTCTTTCTTGTTTTGTAAATAGTAATTCCAGCTGCTTGCTCCAACATACGACGACGACTATTATCCTTATCCTTGATAATATCATCCACCATTCCTAATTCAATAATGGCATAACTGTCTGTACTTACCCCTGTATCCATGAATAAATTATGGATGTCTTTTAAACGACAAGCCACATCGTTCAAACGATATTCACTTTCACCATTTTTATAAAAACGGCGTGTTACTGATATGGTACTAAATTCGGTAGGTAATAGATTTTTTGTATTTTCAAAAGTTAAGGTAACTTCTGCCATACTACTTGCACTTCTTGTTTTACTTCCGTTAAAAACAAGAGAGTCTAAATTCTCACTTCTTAATGCTGAAATTTTTTGCTCACCAATAACCCATCTGATACTATCGATGATATTACTCTTACCACACCCGTTTGGTCCAATAATGCCTGTAATACCCTCGTCGAACTTGACAATAGTTTTGTCAGCAAAACTCTTGAACCCTTTGATTTCTAATGACTTTAGTCTCACTTTCTTTGATCTTTAAAATGTCTGCGAACATAAGAAAAAGACGCTAGAAATCAAGCGAAAAAAGGCATTTTATATCGAATTGTGGGAAAATTACGCCTTACTAACAAGTCTTCCTCCCTCGGTTGTTAGTGTACGAGCTGGAAACTTGTTTACCACCATAAAATCGTGGGTAGCCATAACGATTGCGGTGCCGTCTTCTTTAGCAATTTGAAACAATAATTGCATGATTTCATCACTCGTTTCAGGGTCTAAACTACCTGTTGGCTCGTCTGCTAAGATCAATTTTGGTGAGTTAAGTAAAGCACGGGCAATATCCACCCTTTGTTGCTCTCCACCACTCATTTCAAAAGTCATTTTAAATCCCTTATTTTGAAGGCCTACCTTGGCCAATACATCATTGATTTTTTGTTCAATTAGCTTCTCATCCTGCCAGCCTGTTGCTTTTAGTACAAATCTTAGGTTTTCATGCACATTTCTATCGGTCAACAATTGAAAATCTTGAAAAACTACCCCCAAATTACGTCTTAAAAAAGGCAGGGTCTTCCAAGTCATATCTTTTAAGTTAAACCCTACAACATCCCCAATACCCTCCGTTAAGGTCAACTCGCCATATAAGGATTTTAATAAACTACTCTTTCCTGTACCCGTTTTACCAACCAAATACACAAACTCCCCTTTTTCCACCTTAAAGTTTACGTCTTGTAAAATAAGATTTCCACTTTGATAAATATTGGCGTTTTCTAAATTGACTACTAATTCTGACATATAAAATGATTTTATAAACTACTGTATTCGTTTTTTATTACTGGTTAAAATTAATAGCTAAAGGTTTCCGTTCCAAAATCTCCTTTTAAAACAAGCTCTTTGGTTGAACAGTCTTCAACCCTTCCAATTACTTGAGCATCAATACCTAAGCCTTTTGCTATTGAAATTAAAATTTCAGCTTTAGAGACATCTGTAAATATTTCTAAACGATGTCCCATATTAAATACCTGGTACATTTCACGTGCATTGGCCCCCGAATTAGCCTGTATCAAATTAAAGATAGGCGGGATTGCCATAAAATTGTCTTTTACAATACGCATGTTACCAGGAAGGTATTTCATACACTTGGTCTGTCCACCCCCACTGCAATGTATCATTCCTTTAACTGCATCAAAATGGTCAGTTAAAATTGCCTTCACTAATGGCGCATAAGTTCGTGTTGGACTTAATAATAACTTGCCTACAGAAATGCTTCCAAATCCAGGAATTTCCAATTGATCGTTTACTTTATTCTTTCCTATATAAACTACACTATCCGACAAGGTTGACTCAAAGGTCTCAGGATACTTAGTAGCATATTCTTTACTTAATACATCGTGTCTTGCACTTGTTAAACCATTACTTCCTAATCCGCTGTTATACTCGGTTTCATAATTGGCCTTGCCATGGCTTGAAAAACCTACAATTACTTGCCCTGGTGCAATCAAATCATTGGTAACTAATTTAGACTTTGGCCATCTGGCTGTCATGGTTCCATTTACAGCAATAGTTCTTACCACATCTCCCACATCGGCAGTTTCTCCACCTAAAAATTCAATGTTAACACCATAAGTTTTCAAAGTATTAAAAAAGTCCTGTGTGCCATTAATAACTTGACTTAAAATCTCGCCTGTAATCACGGATTTGTTTCGGTCAATAGTAGATGAGAACAATATTTGATCATAAATCCCTACACATAATAAATCGTCTAAATTCATAGCAATCGCATCCTGTGCAATCCCCTTCCAAACACTTGCGTCCCCAGTTTCTTTCCAATAGATATAAGCAAGGATACTTTTGGTACCCGCACCATCTGCATGCATAATATTAATGTAGTCAGATTGACCGCCCAAAAAGTCGGCATACAACTTGCAAAAGGCATTAGGATAGAGCCCTTGGTCTAGATTTTGAATAGCTGCGTGAACTTCTTCCTTTTGTGCGGAAACCCCGCGTTGAGCATACAATGACATGATATAAAACAGATTTGAAGCACAAAGGTACAATTGTTTTACATTTGCACCATATTTAGCAATTATAGATGAAGGTTCATTACG
>CANFLP010000070.1 GCA_947447835.1 Bacteroidota bacterium | reverse complement strand
GCAGCAGGTTGTATTGTTGTGCATGTAGTAAGTAGTGCTTTGTTTGCGCAAAAGGCCGAAGCAGCTGGATGTGATGCAGTGGTGGCTGAAGGTTTTGAAGCAGGCGGACATAATGGTAGAGAAGAAACTACAACGATGGTATTGATTCCCTTGGTATATAAGGCTGTTAAGATTCCTGTGATTGCCGCTGGTGGTATTGCTACTGGGGCTCAAATGTTAGCCGCATTTGCATTAGGTGCCGAAGCAGTGCAAATTGGTTCTCGTTTTGTTTGTAGTATGGAATCCTGCGCACATATTCATTTTAAACAAGCCATTTTAGAAGCAGGCGAAGGTGATACGCAATTGGGTTTAAAACAATTGGCACCTGTGCGTTTATTGAAAAACGATTTTGCAACTAGTATATTGACTTTAGAAAGAGAAGGGGAGGGAAAAGAAGCATTAGCTGCCTTCTTAGGTCGAGGACGAGCAAAGAAAGGAATGTATGAAGGAGATATGAAAGAAGGTGAATTAGAAATTGGCCAGGTGAGTGCCATGATTGACAAAATAAAACCAGCTGCTCAAATTATAGAAGAAATTTGGAAAGATTTTAATGCAAGTGTGGAACATATTAAAGCGCTCCCATTAAGTAGATCCTTTTAATATTAGATACTAATTAATTGAAGCGCTTTTTATTTTAACTATTTCCAATAAATAGTTTAGTCCTTATGTATAGTTGTTGAATTACCCTGTGCTGTACAAGTAATTACTAAATCGTTAATACAAACATGCTTTGGTAAATTAGCTACATACCATGCGGTGTCAGCAATATCTCCCGCACTCAATGGGGTGTAACCAGCATATACTGCCGCAGCTTTTGCAGCATCACCTTTAAATCGAACCAAAGAAAAGTCAGTATCAACTGCACCTGGATGAATAGAAGTTACTTTAATATGTAGTGGCAATAAATCAATTCTTTGTGCTTTTGTAATGGCGTCAACAGCATGCTTAGTGGCACAGTATACATTACCATCCTTGTATACTTCTTTGCCTGCAGTGCTTCCAATATTTATAATATGCCCTTCTTGTTTTGTTAGGTAAGGCAATACTGCTTTTGACGCGTACAATAATCCTTTAACATTGGTGTCAATCATAGTTTCCCAATCGTCCAAATTAGCATCCTGAAAAGCATCACGGCCCAAAGCTAGTCCTGCGTTGTTTACCAATACATCCACGGCCTGCCATTCTGTTGGTAGGTTACCCAAATATTTAAACACATCTGCTCTGTTTTGTATATCAAAAACCAAGCTTAATACTTTTACACCATATTGCTTTTGTATATTAGCGACAACGTCCTCTAGTTTCTCTTTTCTGCGTGCAGTTAAAATTAGATTCCATCCACCTGCTGCAAATTTTTCAGCCATTGCTTTTCCAAATCCCGAACTTGCTCCTGTGATTATTACTGTTTTTGACATAGTTGTAATTTATAAAATAAGGTTACTTGTAAAATTTAATTATTTGATTTCTGCTGCTTGAATAAATCCAAGTAGTGCATTGTTTACTTGTTCTGTTGCCTCTAGCATGCCCATATGACCTACCTGTTTCAAAACTATAACATTATTAGCAGGTAAAAGTTGAGTTTGTTGTAAAGAATCTTCGATAGGTACGGCAATATCATCTTCACCCACAATCATCCAAATAGGAATGCGATTTTCGGTTAGCATATGTTGGTGTGAACGACGATTGCGCATAGCCATTACAAACTGTATCATGGCTTCTACGCTTATATCACTTACGCTATCCATTACATCCTGGATTTGGTCGGGATGCGCTTGTTTAAATGCGTTGGCAAATAAATTTTGCGTACTAGTCTCTAAAAATTTCCGTGTACCATGTTCTTGTATAAACTCGGCTACTTTTAATCGACTTTCTTTTTTAGCAGGGCTATCCTCAAATGTAGTAGAGTGAATTAATCCTAATCCAATTACATGGTTAACATAGTAATCGGCAAAAGCCAATCCAATATAACCTCCCATACTATGCCCTAATACATAATATTTTTCAATGTGTAAGCTGTGCATTAACTCGTGCATAACCTCTACGTACCTTCCAATACTAGCTGCCTCGGTGTGATGTATGGTTAAGGGTTTGCAATGTACGCCAGGTAAATTAGGTGCAATAACACGATAGTATTGTGCAAGAAATTCAATTTGTCTTTTCCAAATACAATGATCTTCACCAAAACCATGTATTAATAATAGGGTTGTCTTTTTATTATCTAAATGAGCTCCTTCGTCAAAATAAGCCAATTGATCTTCGCCGTAATCGTAATAATGTAACATGGCATTCCGTTTAAGGAGTTGATAAATTAATTGACCCTATTGGTACTTTGCTAATGTGCCTCTTTTAATAAGTCTGGTTTGCAAAAACAGTGCAATAACCATAACTGCTATTACCGACTTTGAAAAATGTTGTGGTATCCAATGATTCGCAAACATTAATACTACTGTAGTTGCAAAAAATAGCCAGCCCAAATAGCCAGTCCATTTTTTAGAGATAAAGTAGGTTGGTATGGCTAATAAATACAAAGGGTGCAACCAAATTAAGTTATAGTTTTCATGACATGCGGTATGTAATGAAAATTGACTCATATATAAAACCAATGCGCCACCAATACCCAATATAAATAATAAAATTATATCAAGCACCCTTGCTATGCGTTGCGTAGCTAATGTGTTCCAGCTTGATGCAAAAATGTAAACCAATAAAAATCCAATTAAAAAATTAATAGGAAGTCCGCCACGCTCAGTAGGCTTAGTATTGTATTTGATATTATTATTTGCTATGACTAAGTGAGGATTTAATGCCATTTTCTTATATAACAAACTTGGCAAAAATGCTTCCTGATAAAGGTTAGGCGTCTTGTCTGCAACTGCGCCTAATAACAAGTCAATGCCTAGTCCAATCCATCCTAATCCTCCTTTATATGGAGCACTCACTACTTCCTCCCTAAACGAACGAATGCCAATACTGTATTCATTTATTGGAGCATGTTTAAATAAACCATCCTTAATACGCGTGGTGCAATTGTCTGTTATAAAATTATATAAGTAAAAACGGTTGCCAGGGATCATATTTGTTTGCAATGCCGTGTACCATTTGTTTTTTTCTACAGTAGTTAATTTTAAAACCTGTTCGTGTACATCTCTACCAAAGTATTGGTATTCGTATAAAAAATTAGCGTAGGTATCTGCACTAATAAAATACCTTAAATCACCCTTCATGAATTTGGCAATAAAGTTGGGCGTATTAAAATCAAAGCTTCCGTAGTTATAAACGAAATCGGTATGATTAATGCTGTCAATTACTCTAATTGCGGTATGCCCCCAAATGGTATACAAGTCGTCGCCTGCATCACAAGTAATTAAACTAAAACGCAGTTTAGTATTTTGTGTACTATCCTGCGCTATAGTAGCCTTTGGTTGTAAAAGGCTACATATTAAAATGATGTAAAATAATTTCCCCAATACTTTTTTCATTGAGGTTTATTTACGGCTATAGTTAGGAGCCTCTTTTGTGATATCAATATCGTGTGCATGACTTTCTTTCATACCTGCATTGGTAATTTGAACGAATGTGGCATTTTGCAAATCCTTAACGGTTTTAGCACCACAATATCCCATACCCGCTTTTAATCCACCTACAAATTGATAAATAATTTCACTTAAATTTCCTTTGTAAGCAACACGTCCTTCAATTCCTTCTGGTACAAATTTTTTGCTATCAGTTCCTTCTTGAAAATATCTGTCACCGCTACCTTGTCCCATGGCACCAATACTTCCCATACCACGATACCCTTTAAACTTACGGCCTTCGTATATAATGGTTTCACCTGGACTTTCTTCGGTACCCGCAAATATGCTTCCCATCATTACGCAGTTAGCACCAGCGGCTAATGCTTTAACCATATCTCCTGTATATCTAATTCCACCGTCAGCAATTACAGGAACATTCTTTCCTTTTAATGCTTTAGTAGCTTCCATAATAGCGGTTAATTGAGGAACACCTGCACCAGCTACAATACGGGTAGTACAAATAGATCCTGGTCCGATACCTACTTTCACCGCATCGGCGCCTGCATTCGCTAAAGCCAAAGCGCCTTGTGATGTTGCTATATTACCAGCAATGACTTGCAAGTTTTTAAAATTCTTCTTTAATGTTTTCAAAGCTTCAATAACGCCTTTACTATGTCCATGGGCACTGTCTAAGGAAACAATATCTACACCTACAGCTTGTAATGCTGCAGCACGATCTAAAATATCTTTTGTGATTCCTAATGCTGCACCCACTAGTAAACGACCAATATTGTCTTTCACTGCATTTGGGAAAGCACTCAACTGTAAAATATCTCGGTAAGTAATTAAACCAATTAATTTTCCTTGCTTGCTTACTACTGGTAATTTTTCAATTTTATATTGTCTTAAAATTTTCTCTGCTTTTCTTAAATCGGTTCCTTCTGGCGCAATGATTAAATTTTCTTTAGTCATTACCTCGCTTACTTTTCGTTTACGATCGGTCTCGAAACGTAAGTCTCTATTAGTTAGGATACCAACTAGTTTATTTCCTTTATCAACAATTGGAATGCCACCAATTTTATTTTCTTTCATTAAAATTAAAGCGTCACCTATAGTAGCGTTTACTTCTAATGTAATAGGATCTACAATCATTCCACTCTCGCTACGTTTAACCTTGCGCACTTGCTCGGCTTGGCGTTCGATACTCATGTTCTTATGCAAAATACCAATACCACCTTCACGTGCTAATGCAATTGCTAAGCTTGCTTCTGTAACAGTATCCATTGCAGAAGACAAAATAGGAACATTTAATTGGATGTTTTTGGTAAGCTGGGAGTAGATTTTAACTTCCGATGGAAGTATCTCAGAATAAGCCGGCATCAACAATACGTCGTCGAATGTTAAGCCTTGACCAAAAATGCGGGAGTTGTTTGTAGAATTTCTTGTTGCCATAGGCAAAGGTAGTTTTTTGACGCATTTTGGCAAAATCCTTTTTTGAGCCTATTGATAAACAGCAACTTAGGCGGTAGAATAGACATTCCCGGCCTGTAAATGAATATGGCCATTTAGTTCTAACTCTAATAAGTGACCAGCTACAACACTGCTTGAAATGGCCAATTCCATACAAATGGCATCCTTTTGAATGGGTCCTTTTGATTGTATTAATAAATAGATGGACTGGGTAACTGGGTTTAATATTAAACTAGTTTGTTGCGATTTAGCATTTTGTGATAAAGGGTTTTTGGCAAGCTGTTCTTGATCCAAAATTTCTTTTGCAGGCCAATTCATATTCTCTAACAATTGAACCGGGTCGTGGTATAAGGTTGCAATTTCATTTTTGATGAGCCACAAACATCCCTTACTTTTTGCGTCGTGTATTTTTCCGGGTACTGCAAATACTTCTCTATCATAACCTCTTGCCAATTTTGCCGTTATCATGCTGCCGCCTTCAATTGCACTTTCAATCACAATAGTTGTATCGCTCATGCCAGCAACAATACGATTGCGTTTTGGAAATTGAAAAGGCATTGTGAGCGTTTTTTGTCTACACTCTGTAATAAGGCCACCTTTGTTTTGTAGCATATTAATGGCCAATCGTCTATGTTGATTTGGGTATATTTGATCAAGTCCATGTGCTAATACACCCCAGGTGGGCATATTAAAATGCAATGCTGCTTCATGTGCAATGCCGTCCACACCCAATGCCAGACCGCTTATTACGCCTAACTTTAAATGATTCAGACCTTCTAGCAATTCATGAATTACTTTTTTTACTTGTTGGGTATGTTGCCTGGTGCCAATAATACTAATTAACTGAGGCAGGTTAAAATTAGCTGAGCCTTTTAAATACAACAAGGGTGGGGCATCCATGTTTTGAACAAGCCTATTGGGATAATACTTATCTAAAATGCTAAAGCACTGTATTGAATGTTTTTCAATAAATTTTAATTCAATCGCTGCTTCTCTTAAAGGCCATTCTATTTTGTCATCTTTCTTGTAATTATAAATATTTAATGCAGACTTATAATATTGTAACATTTTATTTTTCTGCATCTCACCCATGCCGGGCAACATCGTAAATGCAATCAAGTATAATAATTCTTCTTCATTAATAGGGGAGGCTTCATTGTTTAGATAATTCATCATCTAAACATCGTTCATTCATTCGCCTTTAATGTGCGTATTAATACTTTAAAACTCTAATTGAATAATACATGGTTAAATTTTATTAGTGCATTTAACGCTGGTGCATAATGATAACTAAGGAAGTGTGATGGTAAAACTAGTACGTCTATTTTGTTTACGGCCTATTTCTAAAGCATTGTCAGATATTGGCTTAGTGGATCCATAACCCTTGGTACCAATGCGCGTTTTGTCAATACCCTTCTTAATTAAATACTGTGCAATAGACTCAGCACGTTTTGTAGATAAAATTAAATTGGCCTCGTCATTTCCTGTATTATCGGTGTGCCCTTCAATTAATATGGTTGCATCCTGTGTCTCTTTTAAATAAGTTACAAGCGCATCTAATTCAACATTGGACATGAGCTTTAACTTTGCTGAATTAATTTCAAAAAAGACATTGTTAAAATTGCTGCTAAATTGTTTTTGAATTGCGGCAAGATTAAAATATATGGTATTGCCTGCAATTTTTGAAAGGCTATCCATACTTAACAACATACTTGCAAATTCATGATTTGGACTGTTTACTTGTATGCCTAAACTATCAAAGTAAGGAAGTGCTAATACAAATGCGCCAGTGCTATCTACGTTCACTTGCATATAACTTGTAGTATCGGCAGGGTCTACTAATCGAACGGTGCCTGCTAAATATTGTTTAGCTAAAGTGTCGGTGATGATACCTTTTAAATAATAGGTTTTATTAGCTCTTGTGCTTCTCGAAAGCGTCACTTTGTAAATATCTAGTCCTCCTCTGCTGTCAATTCGGTCACTTGCAATATATCCTTGTGTGCCATCACTTGCCACGGCAATACTACCTTCGTTATCAATTGTATTAATTGGGTATCCAAGGTTAGTGGGTCTACTCCATGTACCATCTATCTTTTTTCTGGACATAAATAAATCAGAACCACCATAACCGGGCCAGCCATTCGAAGCAAAATACAATGTTCTATTATCTGCATGAATAAAAGGGGTTTGTTCATCACCTGCAGTATTGATAGATGGTCCTAAATTAATTGCTTCACCCCATCCCCCTTTCTCATTTTTATAAGCAACATAAATATCTATTCCTCCAAAACCACCAGGTACATTGCTGCAAAAATATAGGGCCTGACCGTCTGGGGAAATGCTAGGAGCACTCTCCCAAAAATCTGTATTAATATTTTGACCAAGATTTTTTGGCAAAGACCAACCCGTCTTTGTTTTATCTACTTTGTAAATATCATATCGGCCATACCCACGCTCGGCATAGTCGGCTGCGTAGTATAAGGTTTTTAAATTAGAAGATAAACTTGGACTTCCTTTTTTGTCGGCAAGATTTAAGGTATCCGACAAGGGTTGTGCTTTCGTAAAACCTTTAGATGTAATAGTACTAGCATAAAAATCTTCACGCTTATAATTATTGCGACGCATAAATAAAAACAAACTATCCTGTACCGTTACAGTGGGGAAGTACTCTGCAGAAGGAGTATTTATACTATCCCCAACATTGGTTACTTTAATTATGGGGTCCGAAGGATGTAGTATAGCATAGGAGCAAATGTCTAATAGAGCTGCTACTTTTTGTTTTAAATAAGCTGGAGCGCTGTTCCTGATTGGATTTAAGATATAGAATGCTTTTTGATAATTACCTAAGCTAGCGTATGCGCTTGCGTATTTTACATAGTAGGGTATAAATGCATTTGGATCTTTGTTGATTCCTTTTTCAAAAATGGAAATTGCTTTTTCACTTTGTTTTAAATCCAAATACACTTGAAATAAAGTAAGGTAGCTGTATATAAAACTTGTATCCTTTTTTATGCTTGCATTTAGCAATGAAACGCTGGATTCAAAGTTTTGATTGTCTATCGCTACTATGGCTTTGTCGTATAATTTCTTTGCTGCACCAGCATCATTTTGCGCTTGCGCAGATGTTACACAGCAACATGAAATAATGCCCACCATTAAAAATAGCTTTAGCCAATTTTGCATACCACTAAATTGTCTTGTAAATATACTTATTATGGTACTTGAATGTACTTATGTAATTGTGCGCTTAATTCCCATTTAGGGTTTGCTTTTATGTATTCTATCACGACAGGTGTGATTTGCACTTGTTTATCCCATTCTGGTTGCAAATATAATTTACAATGAGCGCTTACTTGTTTTGCATAGGTTTCAGCCCATTCAAAATCAGAGTTGTTGAATACCACTACTTTTAATTCAGAGGCTAGGGGTAAATTTTCAGGTAAAGGTGCTTTAAACTTTTTAGGCGATAAGCATACCCAGTCCCAATCTCCCGACATAGGGCTTGAACCCGAAGTTTCAATATTCGTTTCAAAACCTGCTGCTTTTAACGCAGCAGTCAATGGGTATAAATTATGAAGCAAGGGTTCACCTCCTGTAACAATTGCCAAGCGACCCGGATGTTGTAATGCACTATTTACAATCTCTTCAATTGATAAAACAGGGTGTTTACTTGCATCCCAACTATCCTTTACATCACACCATACACAACCTACGTCACATCCAGCTAAGCGAATGAAATACGCTGCTTTGCCTTGATGATATCCTTCGCCTTGCAAAGAATAAAACATTTCCATTACTGGATATTGTTGTGTAATAGTGTTGCTCATATTATAAGGAGTGCAGACTTCAATTAGTTGTGGTAAAATTTTCCCTCGTATGCTTTCATGGTATTCATTAATAAACCTGCAATGGTCATTAAGCCTACGCCACCCGGCACAGGGGTTACAGCGGATGCCTTTGCAATTGCTTGCTCATAATTCACATCCCCTTTAATGCGGAATCCTTTTTTCGCAGTTGCATCTTCTACGCGCGTAATACCTACGTCAATTATAACAGCACCTGGTTTAATCATATCGCCAGTAATAAATTCTGGTATGCCAACAGCAACAACTAAAATGTCAGCTTGCTGTGTTAGCTTAATTAATTCTTCTTTTGGTGTAAAGCGGTGACATAAAGTAACATGCGCGTCTCCTTGTGGATGACCGCTACTTAATAATATACTCATGGGTCTTCCTACAATCTTACTGCGACCTACTACAACTGCATGTTTCCCTTTTGTCTCAATTTTAAAATGCTCCAACATTAACAACACGCCATAAGGAGTAGCAGGAATAAAAGTGTCAAATCCTTGCACCATTCTTCCAATATTCATAGGATGAAAACCATCCACATCCTTGTCAGGGTGAATCGCTTCAATTATTCTTTCGTCTTCGATATGTTTTGGTAATGGCAATTGAACCAAGATGCCGTCAACGGTTGGGTCGGCGTTTAATTCACTAATCTTAGCCAACAAGACTGCTTCAGTCACATCGTC
>CANFLP010000069.1 GCA_947447835.1 Bacteroidota bacterium | reverse complement strand
TTAGGAGGAGATCCAAATGAGCGTGAAGTGGCTGATATGAAAAAGAAAGCAGAAGGCAAAAAATGGCCTGAAGCTGCTAAAAAATTATTTCAAACTGGCTTAGAGAAATTAGAAAGAATGCATCCAAGTACACCCGACTATTCGGTGGTATATAATCATTTGGATTTATTATTAGATTTGCCATGGGATGAATTTACTGATGATAATTATGATTTAAAAAATGCCAAAAAAGTATTAGATGCTGATCATTATGGCATGGGTAAAATCAAGAATCGTATTTTAGAATATTTGGCGGTATTGAAATTAAAAGGGGACATGAAGAGTCCTATTTTATGTTTCTTAGGCCCTCCAGGTATTGGTAAAACTTCATTAGGTAAATCAATTGCACATGCCATTGGTCGTAAATATGTGCGTGTGAGTTTAGGTGGTTTGCATGATGAGAGTGAAATTCGTGGACATCGTAAAACCTATATAGGAGCGATGCCAGGGCGAATTATTCAAAGCTTACGAAAGGTTAAAACATCAAATCCAGTAATGATATTGGATGAGATTGATAAAATTGGAAGTGATCATAGAGGAGATCCTTCAAGTGCTTTGTTAGAGGTATTGGATCCTGAACAAAACAATAGTTTTTACGATAACTACTTAGAGTCGGAATATGATTTGAGCAAGACTTTATTTATTGCAACAGCTAATGACATTAGCCATATTCAACCTGCATTAAGAGATCGTTTAGAGATTATTGATTTAAGCGGTTATGCAGTTGAGGAAAAAGTAGAGATTGCAAAAAGACATTTGTTGCCGAAACAAAAAAATGCACATGGGTTAGACAAGGTTAATTTTAAAGTACAAGACAATGTATTAGAAAAAGTAATTGAAGATTATACAAGAGAAAGTGGTGTGCGTGAGTTGGATCGTCAGCTTGCATCTATTATGCGTTATCAAGCTAAAGAGTTGGCTTATAAACATAAAGTAAAGCCAACGGTAAGCAAAGCAGACTTACATAAAATATTAGGTCAACCTCGTTATAGTAATGAGATTTACAAAACAGTAAATATGCCAGGTGTTGCAGTAGGCTTAGCTTGGACTTATGTTGGTGGTGATATTTTGTTTATCGAAGTATTGTTAGCAGACGGTAAAGGTGAAATGAAGCTTACAGGTAATTTAGGAAATGTTATGAAAGAGAGTGCGGCAACTGCGCTTACTTATTTGCAAGCCAATGCAAAAAAGATAGGAGTAGATCCGACCTTGTTTAATACAAAATCTATTCATGTACACGTTCCAGAAGGCGCTGTGCCTAAGGATGGTCCAAGTGCAGGTATCACCATGTTAACAGCATTGACTTCGGCTTTTACAGGACGAAAAGTAAAACCTTATTTAGCTATGACTGGAGAGATCACCTTAAGAGGTCAGGTATTACCAGTGGGTGGGATTAAAGAAAAAATATTAGCAGCTAAACGTGCAGGCATGAAAGAAATTATTTTATGCTGGCAAAATGAGAAAGATGTAAATGAAATTGATCAAACCTTTATTAAAGGAGTTGCGTTTCATTATGTAAAAAATATGCAACAGGTATTAGACTTAGCCTTAGTATAATAAGCGTATTTAAGTTGATTATTCTGTTCCTAAACCCTAGCTTTGTTATATGAGTAAGCGTATTTTTCATATACAAAAGCTAGGGTTTTCCGTATCCCTTATTTTATTCGCTTTTGTTATTACGCCTCAATCTGTAATTGGTCAAACTACGGCTGGTAATGCAACTTATAATTTTTTAGAGCTACCCTATAGTGCCAAAGCAAGTTCACTAGGAGGTATTAATATAAGTTCAATGGGTAAGGATTTGGGGCTGGCTATGTACAACCCTGCTTTAATGCGTGCAAATATGGACGGCCAATTACATCTGAGTATAAAGCCTTTTTATGCAGGTATTCAACAATATGATGTGAGTGGGGTAAACATTTGGGAGAAGCATCAAATTGTGTTAGGGTGGGGAATACATTATATGGATTACGGGAATATTTCTATGACCGATTATGCCGGCAATGATTTAGGAACGATGCATCCGAATGATTATGCGTTGCAATTTTCTGCATCAAAAGATTACATTGAAAACTTTCGTATCGGTGCTGCCTTAAAATTTATACATTCTAATTACGGTATGTATAAATCTAGTGGAATAGCTATGGACATTGGGTTGACGTATTTAGCACCCAATAAATTATCGCAGGCAAGTATCTTGGTTAAAAACATAGGAACACAATTATCAAGCATTGGCAATAAACAAGAGCTGCCTTTTAATTTGATACTTGGCTTTTCTAAAAAATTGGCTTATGCGCCCATTCAGTTTTCAGTAACTGCCGACAGGGTGTCGGTTTGGAATAATTTGTATTACGATCCTATATATGCTAATGTACAAGGCGATGCTGCACCCAATCATTTAAAAAACTTATTTAATCATTTGATATTAGCTTCTGAATTATACATTGGAGATCAAGTTGATTTTAATTTAGGGTATAATTTTATTAGACGGTATGATTTGAATGTGCAAAACCAAGCGAATGGAATGAATGGCTTTAGTACAGGCCTAGGCTTAAGATTAGATAGAATGCATTTACAATATGGCACTGCATTTTTTCAACGTAATATGTACCATCATTTTTCTGTTACGTACAAGCTAAAAAAATAATCAGAGTTACTTTTCTACTTTGGGTCAGTGGTAAATACAAATTTGTATTACTTGTAAACACAAAGTGAAATAACTAAAGGATTAATTTTTCTTAGGAGGAAATAAAGCTTTAGGTTTTTGTGCTTCTTTATTGGCTTGCACCTCATTCTTTTTCGGAATATCTTTTATTGGCGTTGTTGCTTTTTGAGCCGGCTTATTTGTAGTGCTTGTATTTGTTGGAATGGTATAATCTGATTCTGCAGATACGTCTTCGGCATTTTCTATTGCCGGTATAGATGCATCCATGACAAGCGTGTCTTTAGAAACAAAGTTTACATTAAAGTCTGCACCAATGCTAGCAGGTCGTTCAAAGTTGGCGTTTTGGTCCAAATTACAAGCTGGGTCGTTAGATACTTTCTCCATAAAATAAGCCCAAATAGGCAAAGACGCGTGTGCACCTTGTCCAAAATAGTTATCTGAAAAACGAATATATCTGTCATCACAACCCACCCATGCACCTGCTAATATTTGGGGTGTATAACCCATAAACCACAAATCACTATTGTCATTGGTAGTTCCCGTTTTTCCTGCAATTGATTGTGCTTTAACATCATACGAATACATGCTTCGGCCTGTTCCTTTACTAATTACACCTTGCATCATACTCACAACCGAGTAAGCAGTTACCTCGTCAATAATTTTTCTTCTTTGAGGAGAGAAACTTTCTAATACATTACCATTTTTATCTTCGATACGATTAATAAAGAAAGGTTGTGCATTGTACCCACTACCAGGGAACATAGTATAAGCTTGCACCATTTCAAATAATGAAATTTCACAAGATCCTAATGCAATGGAAGGGTAAGGTTGTATGTCGGCCTGCACATTACATTTTTTTAAGTAATCCACTAATTCCTTAGCAGCTTCATTTCCTTTTGGATTAATCTGCTTCATAATATAAGCAGAAGCACAGTTACGAGATTCTGCCAAGGCCTGTGCCATTGGTATAGACATGCCAGTACATGATTTAGGCGTATTAGGAACCATGCCATAGCCATCAAACATTTGTTGTTGATCCTGTACAATGGTGTTAGGCGTGAATCCTGCTTTTTCAATTGCTAGTGAGTATAACAATGGCTTCATCGTACTACCCACTTGACGTCTTGTGTTTATATTTACGTGATCGTATTTGAAAGTTTTAAAGTCAACACCACCTACCCAAGCTTTTACCTCTCCCGTAAATGGATCTACCGCTAAGAAGCCTGTTTGCAATATTTGCTTATGGTATTTTAAAGAATCCAAAGGCGTCATGACAGTATCAATGAATCTATTTTTATTCCAAGCAAAAATGCGCATAGGCACTTCTTGATTAAAAGTTTTTCTAGCTTCCTCGTCACTCACATCTTCCTTTTTTAAATTTCTCCAACGGTCGGTTTGCTTTACAGCTAATTCTAATTGATTGCTAAATTCTTTCCAAACCTCACCTGATTTTATTTTAGGTTGATTGCTAAACTCTTTTTGTAAATAGGCCATATGTCTTGCCACCGCTTCTTCGGCATACAATTGCATACGTGGATTAATAGTGGTATATATTTTTAAACCATCTCGGTATAAATTATAAGCGTCACCATTATTCTTTTTATGTTCCTTACACCATTTTTTCATGAACTCTCCAAGGTTCATTCTAAAGTAGGGGCCTAGTCCGTTATTTTCATCTAATTTTTTAAAGTTGGTTACAACAGGCTGTTGTTTAAGTTGTTCTGCCTGGTCGGTGGTAATATATTTTTGACCCGCCATTCTATTTAATACCAAATTGCGTCTTTCTAAAGCTAGTTTAGGATTACGATTTGGGTTGTATTTTCCTGGCCCATTAATCATGCCAACTAATAAAGCAGCTTCTTCAATTGTTAAACGATCTGGTTCTTTTTGAAAGAAGCTTCTCGATGCGTTACTAACTCCAAATAAGTTTTCACTAAATGGTACCGTGTTTAAATAAAGCGTCAAAATTTCTTGCTTGGTAAAATTTCTTTCCAACTTAATGGCAATGATACTTTCCTTTATCTTTTGAATGATTCGTAAAAGTTTATTTTTTGTACTCCAGTTGTCCGTGAATAAATTCTTTGCCGTTTGCATAGTAATGGTAGAGGCTCCACCTTGGCTACCCAAAAATGCTACAGCTCTTATTAAACCTTCTCCATCCACACCATAATGATCATAAAAGCGTTTGTCTTCAGTGGCTACTAAAGCTTGAATAAGGTAGGGACTAATGTCACGGTACTTTGCGCTAATTCTATCCTCTAAGTAATATTTGCCCATTGGTGTTCCGTCTTGGGCATACACCTGACTTGCAAGGGAAGCAGTAGGATTTTCGATATCATTTAAGTCTGGCATATCACCAATCCATCCCCAGTTTAACATCAGTAAGAATAGAATAAACACCCCCATTGAAATAAAGTAGTATTTCCAAAAAAGGCGTACCCAGTTTTTAGGTTTTTTAGTTTCTTGATTCAATGCTATCCTTTTATGGTTTATAAATTTTGTTCAACATAAATTCCTTGTATAATTTAATGTCCTCTATGGTTTTTATCAAGAGGATATTTGATTTTGCTAAAACATACATTTCATATTGCTTCTCAGGTACAAATGAAATGAGTTCGTTCTTAAGTCTAGGCTTAAGCTTGTTTAAATATTGCTTAGATTTTTGTGCATTTTCAAATGGACCAATCCATACAATATAACTGCCTTCTTGAAATTGTACAAATGTGCTATTTAAATTCAATCTAGAAAATTCGTCATTGTTTAATGCAGCAAATGAGTTTTGCATTTCTTTCACATACATGGGTTTTACATTCGTAGTTAAGAATGCCACAAAATGCGGTTCGGTACTATCGTTTGTAAAAATGATACGAGGAGTAGGTGCTGGGGCAGCTTCAATTGTTTTTTCTGCGACTATGCTAGCAGCGCTAGTAATATTCGCTTTACTTACATTTAAGTTATGCCTACTGGTTGCTATATTTGTATTGATGATGCTATCCTTAAGGGCATTTGCGTTAAGCTTTGGTTTATCAACTAACACAGGAGTAGTATTTTGTGCCAATACAAGTTTGGCAGTATCTTTTGTAGGTACTTCTGCTATTAATTCTGGTGTGTATTGCTCTCTTGTAATTTGTAAACTTGCTAAGTAGGCCTCAGTATCTTTTCTATTTTTAAGTTCAGTTATTATATTTCTTGCCTTCTCTCTGATTACATCGCTTTTATTCACTAAAATAATAGAGTCTAATAATACTAGGGCAAGGCTATCTTGTTTTTGTTGAGCATACATTTTTACTTTCAAAAATTGAAAGGGGATATACCATTTCGTTTTACGTATATCTGCATTTATGGAATTTGCTAATTTTGACAAATTACGCCAGTCTCCAATTTGGCTTAAGAAATACGCCTCCTTGTATTGATTAACAATATTATTATCCTTATTCTTTTTATTTTCAATTTCAGACTTCTTTGTAGCATATATGCCATTAGGGAATCTAGATAAAACCGTGTTTATGATACTATTAGATTTTTCGGTTTCGCCATCATGTAAATATTGACTAGCCATGTCTAGTAGTGCACGTTCTGTGATTGCAGGGTCAATATTTTTTGCAATAATTTTTTGATAAATAGGCTTTGCCCTTTCAAAATCATTTAGTTGCAGTAGGAATGTTTGTGCGGTAGTGAGTGCTGCTTTGTTCCAGTTAGTTAATGAATTGTTTAGGTCAGCTGTAGACTGGATAAGCGTATAGGTGATGGAATCTTTTGTTAATTTAGTTTTATTCTTTTCAGCAACTGTGTCTTTTGAAAAAGTAACCAAATTAGTATTTGCGATTTTTATAGAAGCATTTACAATATTAGTACTAGTCTTTCTTCGCCATTGATCCACGTTTGGTCGCTCTCCCCATTTTTGTATAAAACTTTGTTTTCCTTGAACTACTGTGCTTTTATTATCAAAGTAAAAACTAGGAGCATTACTACCATTACCAGATAAAGCATTTGCATTTGTCATGTTAATATTCGCCGGCTCAATGTATTGTGAATTCTTACTTACTTTTTCTACAAATAAATTAGCCAATACTTGATTATTCAGCATTAATCTTTTAGCCCAGTTTTGAGCATAAGCTTTTTGAGCAGCTTCTGGTAATGCATATATATATTGAAGGCTATCTTCCTTTTGATAATTAATTGTTTGTTGTTGTATGGTGCTCATCCACTTTTTTCTTAAAACAATTTGCTCAAACTGAGGATTTGTTTTTAATACATTGGTTATACTGTCGTATGCGATTTTAGCATAATCATATTGATCATGTTCATAATTAATAGCACCTAATAGTTCAAATGATTTTTGCTTTTGTTGTAGGTTTGATTTATTATTTTTTATAGACATCACAAGCCATTCATTGGCCTTATTAATTGCATTGTTTTGTATGGCTAGTTGAGCCATTTCAAAATAGATAATGTCAATATAGGGTTTGTACTTTTCTCTTCTTGTCATGTGTTCTAAGTCACTAGCTAGTAATTCCCATGCTCGGTTTGTTTTTTTTGCTTCAATACGAATCATGTTAATTTTAGAGTACACGCCAATAATAGGGTTAGGAGAGAAGTCGTTGGCTTTTTTATACCAGTTGTATGCATTATCGGTATTATTGGCTTTTTGCCATAATTGTGCAATTAAGTAGTACCATCTGCTTTTAGCCATGTCGTCTGGTGCATTAGGCAATGCCTCAATTAAATACTTGGCTGCATTTTCATAGGATTCCATTAAATAGTTCCCGTATGCCAGTTGTTCATTTAAAAATGGATGTAGTCTTTTTGGGAATAAATCGTCAGCCTTTAATAACTGCAATAAACTAATACCCTCATTTAAAGCATTTGTTTCAAAGTAATTTCTTGCTTGCCATACCATACTCTCATTGCGGACATTTACATTCTCAAAAGCCCTATTAGATTCTTTTGTCGCAATGCTAAACTTTCCATTTGTCTTTCGGAGATTACTTCCTATTGGCAAATCCATGCCATTATCCTTTTCGTCAAAATTGTAGTTTATAAATTGCAAGATACTCCCAGCAGTATCAAAGTTTTTATGGAATAAATAAGCTTTTGCTAAAAGTAAGTAAGCGTCGTCAACCCAATTGCTTCTTAAATCATGCAAAACTATATTGGCATTGCAGCGGTATACTATAGAATCAATGCTGCTTTTTGCAGTAGTAGCTAAATCATAGTCGTAAAAGCTGAGTAATGTACTATAATCTTCTTGATACGAATTTCTGGCTTTTTGGATAATATCTTTTAATTCCTCGTCTCCATTAAATAAATAATTGAATTGAGAAACTGTATTTTGATAGGCTCTTCTACCTAAAGTATATTTAGTATTCAATAAACGCTCGTAAGGGAGTGGACGTTCTTCCTCTCTTGGTAAAGCTTTTTTTACAGAACTGTTAAGTTGTGTATTGGCTTGTTGTTTAACTTCGTTTGCTTTACTTAGTATATCTCCTTTTACTTTTTTTTGTGTTGAATCTAATACACTATTAATTTTTTTAACCAATTTGTTCTGGTTAATATTAAGTAGTTTTTTGCTTGTGTCCTGGGCATAATTATGGATTGGCAAAAAAGCAATTAAGCTTATTGCCAAAATGCTGGCATTCCAATATTGTGAGGGGTTTTTCCTAGGATACATAAAAGGGTTCCAAATTGCCCTAAAAATACAATTAATCCGCATTATTTTGTCCAAAAATTGTATTACCACCGTATCTTTAACTTGTATTTATTATCATGGCAAATTTAGACATCAATAATACCTTTAAAAGGACAAGCAATACCTACCGATTGGTGGTTATGAATGATGATACTTATGACGAGGTAATAGCCTTTAGACTTTCCAGAAATTCCGTTTATATTGGCTTTAGTATTAGCTTTATCTTATTAGTTGGCCTTACCATTGCTTTAATTGCCTTTACACCACTTAAATACTATATTCCAGGGTATGGCACTAAGGAAAGCAGAACAACTTTACAACTACTTAAAATCAGAACCGATTCATTAGAGCAATCCATACATTATAAAGAACAATACTTAGAAGGATTAAAGAAAGTACTTTCCGAAGGCAATCCTCAGCAATTAGATACCTTGCCTTTGCAGTTGCCAGAGAGCAAACAATCTACCGATTAAACCAAGTCCATTGAAAGATAATTTAAATGAAAAGAAGGGGTTTGCCTTATCAAAGTTTGCAGGCTTGGCTTCTCAGTGGGCGGTTGCGTTAGCAGCTTTATTGTTTTTAGGTAAATACTTAGATCAAAAACATTGGGTGCCTATCAAAATGCCTTTATTCATTTGGCTTTTACCATTTGCTTTTATTGTGATTTCTTTATTAGATATTATAAAAGAGACGAATAATAAATCCAAAACAAAATAATTTATATCAATTACTAGTTTATGAAATTCAAACAGTTATTACCCATCTTATTTATTTTCGTATTAGCAAATGCTATTTTGCTAACGGCTAATTCATTGTACCCAGCATACATCGTTAAGTTTGAGTTTGTAATGGCTGTAAACTTAATGTTGTTTATGATGTCCATTTTTAATTTTAATAGAATTAGAAAAATTGATTTTAATAATCCACGTTCAGTAGTGAATTCAGTAATGATAGGTACATTATTAAAGATGGTTATTTTTGCAGGTGCAGCTTTAGCATATGCAACTCAAAAGAAGGCACCTATTGGGATGCCTAGCTTATTATCAAGTATGGGATTATACTTAATTTATACTTGGTTGGAAATTAGATGGACGCAAACTAAGAAATAGTAATTCAAGTATATAGTTAATGGCAAAAGTTGAACATCCACTAGGCGCACTTAGGGCATATTTGCCCGATGGAGCTTTTGAGCCTGTGGTACATTTAATTAATTTATACAAAGTTCATTTAACAGTTACTAAAGCCCGAAAGTCGGTGCTTGGAGACTATCGTCATGCTTTTCAAGGAGCGAATCATAAGATTACAGTGAATGGAAATTTAAATAAGTATGAATTTCTTATAACCTTACTACACGAGTTAGCACATTTATTATGCTTTGAACAATTTAAAAATAGGGTAGAAGCGCATGGGAAAGAGTGGAAAAATATTTACAGTAATTTATTAGTTGA
>CANFLP010000068.1 GCA_947447835.1 Bacteroidota bacterium | reverse complement strand
TATTTCCAAAGTTGCCACTTGGCACTACAATATGCATTGGTACTTTGTCGCCATATTTTGCAACCCACTGTTGCCATGCAAAAAAGTAATACAATTGTTGTGGTAACCAACGCGCTACGTTAATTGAATTAGCTGATGTTAAATTATAAACCGCGTTTAATTCCGCATCCATAAATGCATCTTTCACAATGGCTTGGCAATCGTCAAAACTTCCTTCTACTTCTAATGCTGTAATATTTTTTCCGCAAGTAGTTAATTGTAATTCTTGTATTGGGCTTACTTTTCCTTTTGGATATAAGATAATTACATTAACTCCCTCAACGCCTAAAAACCCATTGGCTACTGCGCCACCTGTGTCTCCACTGGTTGCTACCAATACTGTACTTGGTTTTTCAGCGCGCGTTTTTTTAGAAAAATACCCCAAACATCTACTCATAAATCTTGCGCCCACATCCTTAAACGCCAATGTTGGGCCATGGAATAATTCTAATGAAGAAATAGTTTCTGTTATCGGAACTAAGGGAAAATCAAATTGAATAGTCTCTGCACATATTTGTTGTAAAGATGCATCGTCAATCATGCCACCCACATAAGGTTTCATTACTTCAAAAGCCAAGCTGGCTTTATCTAAGGTTTTGAATCTTTCTATTTGTTCGGCGGTAAACTTTGGTATCTCTGTTGGAAAATACAATCCCTTGTCTGGCGCCTGCCCTGTGATGGCAGCAGTTTTAAAATCTACATTCGGTGATTGCTTTCCTAAACTATAATATTGCATCTCAACTTATTTTTCGATTGTTACACCTTCTTGATTTATGGTTGTCACATAAGTGTGATGCGCCAATCCCAAGCCATCATATAATGTATTCATTTCTTTTTCTACCGCCAATGCGGTTTCTTTTTCCTTACTTAAAAAAAAGATAGACGGGCCTGATCCTGAAATACCGCCACCCAATGCCCCTGCCGCTTTACATGCTTTTTTTAATTCGTCAAAGCCTGGTATTAAAATAGATCGAACTGGTTCTATAATCACGTCTTCTAAGGATCTTCCTATTAAATCATAATCTCCTTTCATTAAACCTGCAACCAAACCTGCAATATTGCCCCACTGCTTAATTGCGTCTTTTAATTGTACATTTTGTTTTAAGATACTGCGCGCATCTGCCGTTCTTACTTCAATTTGTGGATGCACTATGGTTACAAATAAAGTAGGAGAAGGCAACGCTACAATTTCTAGTGGGAAAATAGATCTTACTAATGTTACCCCACCATGTATACAAGGTGCAATATTATCGGCATGCTTTACACCCGATGCAACTTTTTCGCCATTCATTGCAAAGCGTACTAGGTCATCTTTTGAAAATGGATTACCCAATAAATAATTAGCACCCACTACTGCACCCGCACTACTTGCTGCACTTGAACCCACGCCACTGCCTGGCTTGATTAACTTATTTATTTTTACTTCAAATCCGATTGTTGAAAAATCGACTAGGTTATTATTTCCAGAAGTCTGATTACTTGACGCGCTTTCACTTGCTAATGATTTTTCTATAATACTATTTGCTGTGTACTCCTCAATCAACGCTAACAATGCTGCTCCTGCCACATTCTTCTCGGGATCGGTTGGTAAATTATAATCGTCAATATTAATAATAGTAATGGATGCTTGTCCCGCTGCGCGGTTTACCAAACGCATTTCCATTTCATCATACGGATTGTTCACAGCAAAGCCCAATATATCAAATCCGCATACCATATTGGCTACGGTAGCTGGGGCTTTTATTTTAATCCATTGATTTAAAGGAACCATTGTTTACTATTATTTATTTTTTGCTATTAAACTCTTGCTGCTCTTATAATATCTGCAAATACACCCGATGCTGTTACATCGGCTCCTGCACCAGCACCCTTAATCACCAATGGCAATTCAGGATAACGCATACTATAAAACAACACTAAATTGTCTTTTCCATATAAATGATAAAAATCGGAGCTTGGTTGTATATGTTGCAATCCTACCTTCGCTGTTGTTTTTCCATTGCCGTCATTTTCAAACTTAGCTACAAATTTTAATTTGCATCCTTCAGCTGCAGCTGCTTCATATAGTTTTTTGAAATGCGCTTCTTGTTTTTCCATCTCTACATAAAAATCTTCTACCGATCCGTTAAAACAACTTGCTGGTAAAAATCCTTCATTCACGATATCACTCATTTCTAACCTTGTTCCTGCCTCACGTGCTAGTATCATTATTTTACGCATTACATCGGTACCGCCTAAATCCAATCTAGGATCAGGTTCAGTGAATCCTTGTACCTGCGCTTCTCTTACTACAGCAGAGAATGTTTTTCCGTCAGTTCCTCCCGCGTAATTATTAAATACAAAATTTAAGGTACCCGATAAAACTGCTTCAATTTTATTAATGCTATCTCCACTTCGGATTAAATCATTTAGGGTGCCAATAATAGGTAAACTGGCTCCTACATTGGTTTCGAAAAGGAAGGATGCATGAAACTCACGTGCTAAGCTTTTTAATTTTGCATAATTTTCATACGGTGACGAACATGCAATTTTATTACATGCTACGACAGACACTGCCTTCTCTAATAATTGTGCATATACATTAGCAACATTTTCATGCGCTGTGACATCTACAAAAATACTATTGCGTAAATTATTTTCTTCGATTGCTGCTACATATTCCTCAATGCCTCCTGCTGGTGCAGCAGCCAATTGTTCTTTCCATGTAGTTAAATCTATCCCATCTACATTGATTAATTGTCGCTTGCTATTCGCAATACCCACTATATTAATTTGCAAACGCAATGACTTTTTTAAATACGCTACCTGTTGTTGTATTTGTGCAATTAATTTTCCACCTACATTTCCAGCTCCGGCTACATATACGTTGACTTGTTTGTAAGAAGTTTCAAAAAACTCCTCATGCAATACGTTAATGGCTTTTTTAACATCTGAGCTTGCAATAACTGCGGTGATGTTTTTTTCCGAAGATCCTTGTGCAATAGCTCTTACATTAATACCATTTCGTCCTAATACACCAAACATTTTTCCACTTACACCAGGATGGTTTTTCATTTGTTCTCCTACCAAGGCCAATATCGCTACTTCCTTTTCTACTATAAGCGGCTCTACTTTTTGTGTATTGATTTCTTGCTCAAACTCTGTGTCCACCGCCTGTTTAGCTTGGTGTGCATCGTTTGCATTTACGCCCACACAAATGGAATGCTCTGATGAACTTTGTGTGATTAATATAATATTGATTTGCTTTTTAGCTAAAGCGTCAAATAGTCTTTTTGAAAATCCTGGGATACCCACCATACCGCTTCCTTCCAAACTTAATAAGCATATGTCTTTTATGCTTGAGATACCTCTGATAAAATTAGTATCGCTTGGGGATTCGTTTTTAATTAATGTTCCAGGATGATTGGGTTCAAATGTATTCTTAATCCACACAGGTATGTTTTGATACATTACCGGTTGAATTGTTGGAGGATAAATTACCTTGGCACCAAAGTGTGATAACTCCATTGCCTCTTGGTAAGATATTTGTGGAATCTCTTTTGCATTTTGTACCATACGCGGATCGGCTGTCATCATTCCACTTACATCGGTCCAAATTTCTAATGCACTTGCTTTTACCGCTGCTGCATAAATGGCTCCTGTATAATCGGAACCACCTCTTCCTAATGTAGTTGTATTTCCCTCGGCATCCGATGCTATAAATCCTGGTGCCATATATAAATCAAACTTATTATTTTCTGCATTTGCAAAATAAGTTTGAATTGTTTTATTTGTTAAGTCCTTATCTACAACTGCATTTAAATAATTAGAATTGGTTTTAATTAACAATCTTGAATCCACCCATTGTTGATTAATTCCTTTTGATGCAAATGTTGCTGCAATAATTTTTGATGAAAGAATTTCACCAAAGCTCACCAATCTATCCTGCATTCTGTTAGACAACTCTTTTAACATGAATAGTCCTTCGCAGTTTGATTCTAATTCATTAATAATTTGCTTCACCATGCTTAAGGTTGCCGACTGCGCTTGTATTGGTAACAATGCACGTACTGCATCCAAATGCTTTTGTTCAATATTTTGAATAATGGTTTTGTATGCTTCGTTTCCTTGTGATGCACTCTGCGCCAACATTAATAATTGATCCGTGACACCACTCATTGCAGATACTACTACTATGGTTGGCTCTTTTTTAATTGACTCCGCAACAATGGCTACTACCTTTGATATAGCTTCGGCACTTCCTACTGAACTTCCTCCAAATTTTAAAACTTGCATAACCCTTAATTTTTATTACTAAGTATTTTACTACCTAGTTGACTATACTAAATAGCCATATATATTATCGTCCTTATTTATTTCGTTGTAATTGATTTGATACTGCTTCATATTTTCAATGAGCACTTGATAATCATGTTTTGATTTTAGTTCTAATCCTACTAATGCAGGACCCGCTTCCTTATTGTGTTTTTGGATATATTCAAACCTTGTGATATCATCGTCTGGTCCTAATACCTTATTCACAAAATCTTTTAAAGCGCCTGGTCTTTGTGCAAATCGAATTAAGAAATAATGTTTTAGTCCTTCGTATATCAATGATCTTTCTTTAATCTCCTGCATACGATCTATATCATTATTACTTCCGCTTACGATACACACAATGGTTTTGCCTTTTATTTGTTCGGCATAATCGTCCAACACTGCAATGCTTAACGCACCTGCAGGTTCTACCACAATAGCTTCCTCGTTGTACATTTCCAAAATGGTAGTACAAATTTTTCCTTCCGATACCAAATGCATATCATCTAATACATCCTTGCAAATGGCAAATGTGTAATCGCCAATACGCTTTACCGCAGCACCGTCTACAAATTTATCTATCTGTTCTAATTCTACTGGATGGCCTTCCCTTAAAGCAGTTAACATGCTTGGCGCACCCTCTGGTTCTAATCCTACTACTTTTGTATTAGGTGAGTGTTGCTTAAAATAAGTTCCAACTCCTGCACTTAATCCACCTCCACCAACTGGTATAAAAATATAATCAATTGGCGCTTCTCCTAATTTATTATAGTCTTCTAAAATTTCGACACCCACGGTGGCTTGTCCTGCCATAATTAATGGATGATCAAATGGAGGAATAAAAGTCATGCCCTGCTCTAATGTATACGCCTTTGCTGCTTTTGCTGTATCGTCAAATGTATCTCCCACTAATTTTACTTGCACAAAATTTTCACCAAACATTTTTGTTTGACTTACTTTTTGTTGTGGTGAAGGAATAGGCATAAACACTACGCCCTTTACATTTAATTTTTTACAGCTATACGCAAAGCCTTGTGCATGATTACCTGCACTTGCACACACAACTCCCTTTGCCAACTGATCGGGTGTCAATTGACTCATCATATTGTATGCACCTCTTAATTTATAAGAGCGTACAATTTGCAGGTCCTCTCTTTTTAAATAAACCCTGCACTGATACTTTCGGGATAAATTGGCATTATACTGCAGCGGGGTATGGTTAACCACCGGCTTTAATCTAATTGCCGCTCCTTCAATATCAAGTGCAGGCTTATCTACTAATTGATCATTAGTCATCTTAATTATTTACCAGGTTGGTTCTCTGGACGTAAGCTTCTAACTGTACGACCTGCTTGCCATATTTCACTATTGTGTAATTCAGCTAACTCTACTTCTAATTTTTCACGGTAGTCATCCTTGCTATTCAAGTCGATTGAACGAGCTGCTTCAGCACCTGTTGCTACGCTATTATATAAGTCTGTGAATACTGGTAAAGTTGCATCACGGAATTTTTTCCACCAATCCAACGCACCTCTTTGTGCAGTTGTTGAACAGTTTGCATACATCCAGTCCATTCCATTTTCTGCTACCAATGGCATTAATGATTGTGTTAACTCCTCAACTGTTTCATTGAATGATTCAGAAGGTGAGTGTCCGTTTTTACGTAACACTTCATATTGTGCTGCGAAGATACCTTGGATTGCTCCCATTAATGTACCACGCTCTCCTGTTAAGTCAGAGTAAACTTCTTTTTTGAAATCTGTTTCAAACAAATAACCAGAACCCACTGCAATACCTAATGCAATTACTCTGTCATGTGCTTTACCTGTTGCGTCTTGGAAAATAGCAAAGCTACTATTCAAGCCACGTCCTTGTAAAAACATTCTTCTTAATGAAGTACCTGAACCTTTTGGTGCAACTAAGATAACGTCTACATCAGCTGGAGGTACAATACCTGTTTGCTCTTTGTAAGTGATACCAAAGCCATGAGAAAAATACAATGCCTTTCCTGGCGTTAAATGTTTTTTTACTGTAGGCCACATTGCAATTTGCGCTGCGTCACTTAATAAATAACATATAATAGTTCCTTTTTCTAATGCTTCTTCTATTTCAAATAAAGTTTGGCCTGGAACAAATCCATCAGCTACCGCTTTATCCCAAGATTTTGAATTTTTTCTTTGACCTACAATTACATTAACACCATTTTCTTTTTGGTTTAATGCTTGACCTGGTCCTTGTACGCCGTAACCAATTACAGCTACTACTTCATTTTTTAACACTTCCTGTGCTTTTGCTAAAGGGAACTCCTCACGAGTTACCACATTTTCTTCCGTACCTCCGAAATTTAACTTTGCCATTTTACTTTGAGTTTAATTAAGATTTAAAATTTTAGTTGATTGTTATTATTAATTATTTATTTATGATTTTGCCTTTTTAGTGGGCTATTTTACATCGTGAATACTGCTTCTCTTTTCCCTAGATATTCATTTTCAGTTACATCCTCTCCTGGCTCTCGCTTTTCAAAGTCTTTTAACTTTTCATGGAAGCCCGCACTCTCCTTAATGATGGCTACTCTTGCACTTCGCACAAATTCCACTAGTCCATAAGGCTCTAATGCTTTCATTAATTTATTGGTCTCTTCTCTATGTCCTGTTGTTTCAAAAACAATAAAGTCTTTTCTAATGGCTACCGCACGTGCACCAAACTCTCTTAATAATCTTTCTACTTTTACTTTTTCAGTTATCTCTTCGCTCAATACCTTATACAATGCCAACTCCTGCCATACAATTTCGTCGTTGGTATTAAAGTAGGCTTTTAAAACCTCCACTTGTTTTTCAATTTGACGCACCACTTTTAATACTACATCGCGTGACTCTTCCACCACAATTGTAAAACGGTGTATGCCTGGCACTTCGGATGGCGATGTGTTTAGGCTTTCGACATTAATTTTTCTTCTTGAAAAAATAATGGCAATACGATTTAACAAACCCACTTGGTTTTCGGTATACACTGTAATGGTGTACTCTTGCTTGTCGGTATTGTGATACATATAATTCGCTTTACTACTTTAATAAATTTAAAACCTTCTACTTTTTCCTATTTTAACTTCGTTAAAACTATTTGACCTCACTTACGTTCGGTCGAAATTGCTTCGCTATTTAAGTCTGATTTCTGAAACTGAACAACCCTGTGGTACCATTGGGAATACATTGTTTTCTTTTCCTACCATTACTTCTAACAAGTACGATCCCTTATACTCCAACATTGTTTTCACTGCGCTTTCTAAATCTTTTCTGTGTTCTACTTTTGCTCCTGCAATGCCATATGATTTTGCTAGCATTACATAATCCGGACTTTGAATATCTACGAATGAATATCGCTTGTCCATAAATAAATCCTGCCATTGACGCACCATGCCTAAAAACTGATTGTTTAAAATCATGATTTTTACGTCCACGCCTGTTTGCATGATGGTTCCTAATTCCTGTAAGGTCATTTGAAATCCACCATCACCAATTACTGCAATTACCGTTCTGTCCTGTGCACCAAATTTTGCACCAATCGCTGCAGGTAGCCCAAAGCCCATGGTACCAAGACCTCCAGATGTTACATTGCTACGTGTTTGATTAAACTTTGCATATCTACAAGTAACCATTTGGTGCTGTCCTACATCGGTTACCATTATCGCATTGCCCTCCGTTATTTCATTGGCTACACGGATTGCTTCCGCCATAGTCATTTCATTACTAGTTGGATACATTTCTGGTTGGATACATTGTTCGTATTCTTCCTTTGCATATTGTGCAAATACTGCTAACCACTCGCTTCGGTCTTTTTGTTCTATTCCTAATGTTAGTAATGGTAAAGTTTCTTTACAGTCTCCCCATACTCCCACATCGGCTTTTACATTTTTATCTATCTCAGATGGATCAATATCCAAATGAATAATTTTTGCTTGCTTCGCGTATTTATCTAATCGTCCTGTTACACGATCATCAAATCGCATACCAATTGCAATTAATACATCGCAATCATTTGTCAATACATTAGGTCCATAGTTTCCGTGCATACCCACCATTCCTACGTTTTGTGGATGGTCCGTAGGTAATGCACTTAATCCTAAAATGGTCCATGCTGCTGGCATGCCCGATTTTTCGATAAACTTTTTAAATTCTTTTTCCGCTTTTCCTAATATCACACCTTGTCCAAAAACCACTAATGGTTTTTTTGCATTGTTTATTAAAGCAACCGCTTCGTCGATATATTCTTTTCTGATAACTGGTTTGGGTCGGTAAGATCTAACATGATTACATGGTGTATAGCCTGGATAATCAAATAATTGAAACTGTGCATTTTTTGAAATATCAATTAACACCGGACCTGGTCTTCCACTTCTTGCTAAATAAAATGCTTTCGCTAATACTGCTGGAATTTCTTCGGCATCTGTAATTTGATAATTCCATTTTGTTACCGGCATGGTAATATTAATCACATCTGTTTCCTGAAATGCATCTGTTCCTAATAAATGCGCAAACACTTGTCCTGTGATACATACCAATGGAGTACTATCTATCATTGCATCGGCAAGTCCTGTTACTAAATTAGTTGCACCTGGACCACTTGTTGCAAATACCACACCTACTTTTCCTGAACTACGCGCATATCCTTGACCAGCGTGTATTCCACCTTGCTCATGTCTTACTAAAACGTGGTTTAATTTTTCTTTATAGTCATACAATGCATCATAAATTGGCATGATTGCTCCACCTGGATATCCAAATATGGTATCCACTCCTTCGGCAATACATGCTTCCAATACTGCCTGTGATCCTGTTAATTGTTTCTGTTCCATAAAGTCTTTTTATTCAGTGTCCGTTACACATCCTTCACTTGCATCCTTCACTAACTTTGCATATTTATACAATACGCCATTAGTTACTTTTAATTTCGGTGCGGGTTGTGCTGCTCTTCGTTTTGCAATAGTTGCTTCGTCTACCTTTAATGTCATGGTACGTTTTGGTACATTCAATTCAATAATGTCTCCGTCTTCTACCACGCCAATCAATCCACCTTTGTATGCCTCTGGTGTAATATGTCCAATTACAAATCCGTGTGTTCCTCCGCTAAAACGTCCGTCCGTAATTAATGCCACCGACTTTCCTAAGCCTGCACCAATAATAGCCGATGTTGGTTTTAACATCTCTGGCATCCCTGGAGCACCTACTGGGCCTACGTTTTTGATCACGACTACATCACCCGGTTGTATCTTTTTTGAATTTATCCCTTCAATCAATGCATGCTCTCCGTCAAATACTCTTGCTGGTCCTTCAAACATGTCACCTTCCTTTCCAGAAATTTTTGCAACGCTTCCGCCTGTTGCTAAGTTTCCATACATGATTTGTAAGTGACCTGTTGCTTTGATTGGATTTTCTTTTGGATAGATAATTTTTTGTGCATCAAAATCTAAATCAGGTGCACTCGCTAAATTTTCTGCAATGGTGTTTCCTGTTACAGTTAAACAATCTCCATGTAACCATCCTTGTGCCAACATATATTTCATTACGGCTGGTACGCCACCATACTGATGCAAGTCCTGCATTAAATATTTTCCCGATGGTTTAAAATCGGCTAATACAGGAATCTTATCACTAATGGTTTGGAAGTCGTCTTGTGTAAATTCAACACCCACACTTTTTGCCATT
>CANFLP010000067.1 GCA_947447835.1 Bacteroidota bacterium | reverse complement strand
TACCTCTCTGTATTTTGGATCTGGATTATCTGGGAACAAAATAACCATTGTTGATTCTTGTTCAATACCAGATAACCAAAACAAATCACTGTTCTGTTTAAACTCATGTAACGCATCTCCGTTTGACGGAAACTCGTCATTACTAACAAAAATGGCGATGCTATTTTTTTGCATCTTTGATACAAATCGCTTACGGTTTTGTATAAATATTTTCGAGTCTAATGGTAAATACTTCATAGGAAATAAATTGAAATTAAATTTTTATATCGTTATAGATATCTTGTTATTTTCACTTGCATGCAAGATACTTAAAAAAGCAAGTGATTTAAGCAATCTTACCCCAACCTATTTTTGTCTTCTGAGATTGTAAAAATGACCTAATAGGTGCATTTTCGGTTGCGATTAAGGTTGGATCCTTTTCACATATTGTATAGGCTTCATTTTTTGCCTCTTCCAAAGCTTGGCGATCATTGATAATATTAGCCAATCGAAAGTCAAGTGCTCCACTTTGTCTGGTTCCATCAATATCACCGGGGCCTCTTAATTCTAAATCTTTTTCGGCAATCACAAAACCATCATTGGTATCGCACATTATTTTTAACCTATTCTTTGCTTCCCTACTGGCTTTTACACTACTCAATAAAATGCAATAACTCTGCTCAGAACCCCTACCCACTCTACCCCTTAACTGATGCAACTGTGACAAACCAAATTTCTCCGAACTCTCTATAACCATCACACTTGCATTTGGCACATTCACCCCTACTTCAATTACAGTAGTGCCCACTAATATTTGTGTGTCACCAGTTACAAACCTTTTCATATTAGTTTCCTTCTCCACATTCTTTTGTCTTCCATGCACCATACTAATTTTATACTTAGGTTCTGGGAAGTAACTTTTTACTTGCTCATATCCTTGCATCAAATCCTCGTAACTCATCTTTTCACTCTCTTCAATTAATGGATACACATAATAAGCCTGTCTGCCCTTTGTAATTTCCGTCCTTACAAAATCCATTACACTTGCACGAGAAGTTTCATAACGATGTACTGTTTTAATGGGTTGTCTACCAGGAGGCAACTCATCCATAACGCTATAATCCAAGTCGCCAAAGGCTGTCATGGCAAGGGTTCTAGGGATAGGTGTAGCGGTCATCACTAAAACATGTGGCGGCACTTTTGATTTTTTCCAAAGCTGCGCACGTTGCGCTACACCAAACCGATGTTGTTCATCAATTACTGCTAAACCTAAGTTTTTAAACTGAACTACTTCTTCAATAATAGCATGTGTGCCTACTACAAAATGTATGGTATCATCCATTAACCCCTGTAATATTCTTCGACGTTCTGCAATTTTTGTACTGCCCGTTAACAATGCAACTTCTAATGGCATTTCTTTAAGCAATTCAGTTAAACTTGCATAGTGTTGTTGCGCTAAAATTTCGGTTGGTGCCATCATACAACTTTGGTATCCGTTGTCTGCGGCAATCAACATAGAAAGCAATGCTATCATGGTTTTCCCACTACCTACATCGCCTTGCAACAAACGATTCATTTGAAACCCTCGCGCCGTATCCTGCCTAATTTCTTTAATCACTCTTTTTTGTGCACCTGTTAATTGGAAAGGTAAATGTTCGTTATAAAAAGTATTAAAATAGTCTCCTACTTTTGCAAAACGATGACCCTGACTGTTTTTATGTCTGTCAATTTTTATCAAATTCAATCTTACTTGCGCTATAAACAATTCTTCAAAAACCAATCTGGACAAGGCTTTTTTATACATTTCTTGTGAAGTCGGAAAATGTATTTGCCTATACGCCTCCCATCTTCCCATTCTATCTTTTAATAAATCTGCCGGTAAATTTTCAGGTAAATCACGCTCACTAATTTGTTGAAATAATGTTTGAGTGAGCTTGCCAATTTGCTTTCCATTTAAAGCACGTGACTTTAATTTTTCAGTACTAGGATATACTGGTTCTAATAAAGATTTTTGAGAGGCGGTTTGTGCTACATAAGGTTCAATTTCTGGATGTACTATTTGCGCACGTCCATTAAAGAAGCTTACCCGGCCAAAAACCAAGTAAGCCTGCCCTTCGGCTATATTTTTTTGAACCCAGTTAATTCCCTGAAACCAAGCCAATTCTATCTGCCCAGTACTGTCTTTTAACTGGGTAACCATCCTTTTAGAACGTTTTTCTCCTATGATATCTATTCCTTGCATCACACCCCTTACTTGTATAAAGTCCATCTCAGGATTTACCTGCCCAATAGGCGTGACCTGGGTCTTGTCTATGTGACGGTGTGGGAAATGGTGTAAAAGGTCGCCAAAAGTGTACAAATTCAGCTCTTTTTTAAGCATATCAGCCCTCAAAGGGCCTACGCCTTTAAGGTATTCGATGGGGCTTTGTAAAAGAGATGCTTGGCTCAACGTATTTTTTTTGAATTCTGTACAAATATCCCAAAAAGATGGCAAAAAATGGGGTTGTGATTCATTATCTTCGCACAGCTATGAAAAAGGAAATTGTATTGAGTGGAATCCGCCCTACCGGCTTCTTACATTTAGGAAATTATTTTGGAGCGATGCGCAATTATGTGCGTATGCAAGATGAGTATGATTGCTATTTTTTTGTAGCTAATTGGCATAGCCTTACAACACATCCAGACACTAAAACCTTACAAGAAAGTGTATTAAGAGTAGTAGCCGAAAATATTGCTTGTGGATTAGACCCTGAGAAAGTGTCCTTGTATGTGCAAAGTGATGTTCCTGAAATTGCAGAATTGTATTTGTATTTAAATATGTTGGCATATAAAGGTGAGTTGGAAAAAACAACCACTTTTAAAGATAAGGTACGTATGCAGCCAGAAAATGTAAACGCAGGATTGTTAACCTACCCTGTTTTACAAGCGGCAGATATTTTAATTCACAGAGCTGTAAAAGTTCCTGTTGGAAAAGATCAGGAACAAAATTTAGAAATGGCACGCAATTTTGCTGAACGCTTTAACCACCGTTATGGCGAGACCTTCCCTTTACCCTATGCATTCAATTACAATAGCGAGTTGGTGAAAATTATGGGATTAGACGGTATTGGCAAAATGAGCAAGAGTGAAAATCAAATGACCACTTTATTCTTAGCAGACGAGGATGATATGATTCGTTTAAAAGTAAAGAAGGCAAAAACAGATTCAGGTCCTTTAGCGCCAAATTCGGCAAAGCCCGACTATATACAAAACTTATTTACCTTAATGGGTTTAGTAAGCAGTGCCGATACTGTTAAAAAATTTGAAGACGACTTTAACAATAGTTCCGAAGGCAATTGTATTATTAGATATGGAGATATGAAAAAGCAATTAGCAGAGGACATGGTTAATTTTATCAATCCTATTCGCACTAAGGCTTTGGATTTACAAAACAACAAAGAATTACTATTAAAAATTATTCGCCAAGGAGCAGACAAAGCTAGAACTAGTGCATCTGCTACTTTATCTACTGTAAGAAAAGCAGTGGGAATGGAATACCTATAACAACTTATTCAACTACACCTTTCATATTATGGCAAAAGCGTCAAAAAAACCTAAACACGTAGCAATCGCTGGAAATATCGGCGCAGGAAAAACTACGTTAACGGAAATGTTAAGTAAACATTATCGTTGGATTCCACAGTTTGAAGACGTGGACCACAACCCCTACTTGACAGATTTTTACGACGACATGCCTCGTTGGAGTTTTAACTTGCAAATATATTTCTTACATGGTCGCTTGAATCAAATATTAGAAATTCAAAGAGGAACTGAAACGATTATTCAAGACAGAACGATATACGAAGATGCTAATATTTTCGCTCCTAACTTACACGAGATGGGTTTAATGAGCAAGCGTGATTTTGATAACTATTTTGGATTTTTCACTACCATTAAAAGCATGGTGCAACCTCCAGATTTATTAATTTACCTAAAAGCTTCTGTCCCAACACTGGTTTCCCAAATTCAAAAAAGAGGAAGAGAATACGAAGAGAATATTAGACTAGACTATTTAAAAAAGCTTAACGATTATTATAACAAATGGATTGAAAATTATAAAGAAGGTCCATTATTAATAATTGATTGCGACAAAAATAAATTCGGAGAAAACGAAGTAGATTTTGGTGAAATTATTAGCAAAGTGGATGGTACTTTGTATGGCCTTTTTTAAATTGATTTTTATTTTTTATAATTTATTGGAATGAATAAGATTACACCCGAATTAGTTGAGCAGTTCAAAACAATTGTGGGAACCGAATATGTGTTTACAGATGCAGAAAGTTTTGAAAAATATGGCAAGGACGAAACAGAGCGATTACACTACAATCCTGAAGTAGTTGTAAAACCTAGAAAAGCAGATGAAATTGCAGCATTATTAAAACTATGCAATCAACATATAATTCCTGTCACACCTCGTGGTGGGGGCACTGGTTTAAGTGGGGGCGCTTTACCTCATTTAGGCGGATTGGTTATAAGTATGGAACGCTTTAATAGCATCTTAGAAATTGATGAAAGAAATTTACAAATAACAACCGAGCCAGGTGTCATTACCGAAGTATTACAAGACGCTGTGAAGGCTGTAAATTTATTTTATCCTCCAGACCCTAGTAGTAAAGGATCTTGTTTTATTGGAGGAAATATCGCAGAAAATTCTGGCGGACCAAAGGCCGTTAAATACGGAGTAGTAAAAGACTATGTATTAAACCTAGAAGTAGTTTTACCAACAGGTGATGTAATATGGACTGGATCTAATGTATTAAAAAACTCTACTGGATATAATTTAACACAGTTATTAGTAGGAAGTGAAGGAACACTAGGTATTGTTACTAAAATTGTGTTGAAGTTAATTCCACTTCCAAAATTTGATTTATTAATGTTAGCACCATTTACCAATTTGGAGAATGCGAGTGCAGCAGTAAGTGCCATATTTAGAGCCGGTATTACGCCAAGCGCTATGGAACTGATGGAAATAGATTCTATAAAGATTGTGAGCAAGATGGTTGACAGTACCGCCTTCCCAGTAACAGATGATATTGCAGCACATTTAATTATTGAAGTGGATGGTAATAACATGGATGTATTGATGGGTGAAATGGAAGCGATTGCCGAAGTATTAACTCAGTTTGATGCAGGTGAAATATTCTTTGCAGACGATGCGCAACAAAAAACAGAGTTGTGGAAATTAAGAAGACGTGTTGCAGAAGCGGTAAAAAGTGTAGGCTATACGATTGAAGAAGATACCGTTGTGCCAAGAGCGGAACTACCTAAATTAATAAGAGGCGTAAAAGCTTTAGGTACACAATATGGTTTCCATGCTGTTTGCTATGGTCATGCTGGAGATGGTAATTTACATATTAGAATCAACCACCCTACTATTAAAAATAGTTATGGCAGCGAGGAAATGAATGCGATATTAAAAGAATTATTTGTTCTTGTTAAAAGCCTTGGTGGCACCATTAGTGGTGAACATGGCATTGGATTAATTCAAAAATCTTATTTACCTGTAGTATTTGAAAATGCTACCATGGAAATAATGAGAGGTATTAAAAAAGCATTTGACCCAAACAATATATTAAATCCTGGTAAAATTTTTGATCTAACTAAATAAACAACTCCCCCAATGATCAAAAAAATAGGCATATTGGCTTTCATGATTTATGTAACTATTAATGGCAATGGACAAACCACTACCATTACTACAGTTCCTGAATTAAACCCACAGCCCGTTTATTTTGGTGGAGGCATTGTATTAGGAGGTGGTGCTGGTTCATTTCAGTTAGGGCTAAATCCGGAATTAGTAAAAAGCTATAATTCATATTTTGATTTGGGTATAGCTGTTAATTTGTACTATGCTTCTTATAAATCTATTTCTGCAATTACTGGAGATAGTTATAAATCTAATAACACACAATTAGGCATGGGTGCTTTTATGAGGGCATGGCCAATAGAACAAGTGTTTATTCAAATTCAACCTGAGTATAACTGGACCTTTACGAATGCAAAAAACTTTTCACAAGGAACTTCAGGAGCTTCTAGCGTAAGTGCACCAAGTGTATTAGCAGGTATTGGTTACGGAAAAAGAAACGAAAATGGATTCTCTTATTTCTCCATTATGTTTGATTTAGTGAATTCACAACAATCACCCTACAGAATGGGGCAATTAACGGCTCAGCCGATATTTAGAGCAGGGTTCGGTATCCCGATTCATCTTCCTAAGACAAAGCGTCCATAATCGCACTTACGTTTTCAAAAATTATTAAACGTTCTCTCCATTGATCATACATGAATCCTTGTTGATCCATCGTATCAAATAGTTGTATAAGTGCATTATAGTATCCGTTTACATTTAAGATAAAGACCTTCTTGTTATGTATTCGCAAATTGTTCCATGTAAGCATTTCAAATAACTCATCCAAAGTACCCATCCCTCCTGGCAATATGATAGCCACGTCACACTTATCATACAATAATAATTTTCTTGAATGCATAGACTCGGTGACAATTAATTCGGTTAAACCTTCGTGCTGTGCTTCCCATTCTAATAATAATTGAGGAATAATTCCAATTACCTTGCCTCCTGCATCTAAAGTAGCATTAGCAACAGCACCCATGATGCCTTTATTACCACCGCCATATACCAAACTAATTCCTTTAGAAGCAAGCCCAATCCCTAATTCCATAGCTTCATTAACATAGGCAGTATCATTGCCCGGCTTAGATCCACAAAAAACGGTTACTGCACTAATTTTCATTGTTTGGATTTATAATTGAAAGAGTATTGCAATTTAACTAAAAAATTGAAAGATTGTTATTACTTTGCCGTTACAAATTTAGCAACCAATGAGCGCACCTTTACTTTTCCTTTTTGTCGTAATCTATTTTGCTATTTTATTAGGTGTAGCTAAGATTACAGGTAAGAATAGTAATAATATGTCATTTTTTATCGGCAATAAAAACAGCCATTGGATGTTAGTTGCTTTTGGCATGATTGGTACGTCATTAAGTGGTGTGACCTTTGTGAGTGTACCTGGGGCAGTTGGTAAAGACGCATTTCATTATTTGCAAATTACACTTGGTTACGTTATTGGCTATTTTGCAATTGCTTATGTACTGCTACCTATCTATTACAAATTGAATCTTACCTCTATTTATAATTATTTGGAAACACGTTTAGGATTCACCGCATACAAAACAGGTGCTTCCTTCTTTGTATTATCCAGAACCCTAGGTGCTACTGCAAGACTTTACTTAGTTGTTAAAACATTACAAGTATTTATTTTGGATAATATGGGTGTTCCTTTTTGGGCAACAACTTTAGTTATTCTTGCTATGATTTTACTATACACTTATGAAGGTGGTGTAAAAACAATTGTATATACAGACACCCTTCAAACCTCAGGTATGTTATTGGGCTTAGTCATTTGCAGTATTTATATATTATCGAATATGCATTTCTCTGTAATGGATGGCCTACATGCGATGCAAGCAAAAGGATTATCTACCGTATTTAATACAGACGTAAATAGCAAGTCCTTCTTTTTAAAACAAATAATTGGCGGCGCATTCATAACGCTTACCATGACTGGTTTAGATCAAGAGATGATGCAAAAAAATATCTCGGTAAAAACCTTAAAGGATGCTCAAAAAAATATGGTGACTATAGGATTCACTATGTTATTTGTAATCACTCTGTTTTTGTTTTTAGGTGGCTTGCTCAATTTATATGCAGTGCAGCAAAACGTAACTGCCGTTGGTGATGATTTATTTCCAACATTAGCACTTAACCACATGCCTCCTTACCTATCTATTATTTTTATCCTTGCACTAATTTCTGCCTTATTTCCAAGTGCCGATGGTGCAATTACCGCACTTACCTCTAGCTTTTGTATAGACCTTCTAGGAATGCAAAGAAATAACGAATGGGACGAGGCTAAAAAGAAAAAAATTAGACAAAGAGTGCACTTAAGTTTCGCATTCATTTTTCTTTTAATTGTTTTAGTTTTTAAATGGATCGACAACAAAAGTATTATTGACTTATTATTAAAGATTGCATCCTATACCTATGGACCATTATTAGGCCTTTTTGCCTTTGGTATACTTACAAAACGTAGCATTAAAGACAAGTGGGCGGCTATTCCTTGCTTTCTAGCCCCTTTATTGTGTTTGGCATTGGATTATGTTCAGCCATTTCTATTTGGAAACTTTAGAATTGGTCAAGAATTACTCATAATCAATGGCCTATTTACATTTATAGGATTATGGCTAATTTCCACGCCTAATACAGAAAAAAATTAGACATTTGCAAATGGAGTTTATCAACCCAATTGCAAATAACTACATAGCGCAATATAGCAATGCAACCCCAGCATATTTAAAGGGAATGTATGATGTAACTATTGCCACTCACCCACATGCACATTTACAGAGTAATTGGCACCAAGGAGGTGTATTAAGCTTCATAAGCAAGTTAGTAAGACCAACAAATATATTAGAAATTGGAACTTTTACTGGATTTAGTGCATTATGCCTAGCAGAAGGATTAACCGAACAAGGTGCATTACACACTATTGAATTAAGAGAGGAAGACGGCAACAGAGCAAAATCATATTTCGACAATAGCCCCCACGCGAACAAAATTCATATGCATATTGGGGATGCAAAATATATAATCCCTACCCTGAATAAAAAATGGGACCTGGTATTTATAGACGCTGATAAAACCGGCTATATCGAGTACTATGATTTAGCCCTTCCTATGTTAAATGCCAATGGACTAATTATAGTGGATAATGTATTGTTTCATGGCGATGTTTTGGAAGAAACGATTACAGGTAAAAGTGCAAAAGCAATTCAAGCATTTAACGAACACGTATCCAATGATGTAAACACCGAGCATACCATATTAACTGTAAGAGATGGCTTGACATTAATTAGAAAAAAATAGAATGAAAAAAAGTATTTATATATTATTATTGGTCATAGCTCCTATAGCTGTGTTTGCTCAACCACTATTAACTAAAGCTTATATCCAACAATACAAGGATATAGCTATTAAAGAAATGAAGCGTACGGGTATCCCTGCTTCAATTACTTTAGCACAAGCCATTGTAGAATCAAGTAGCGGAGAAAGTAATTTAGCAAAGAAGTTTAATAACCACTTTGGTATTAAATGCAAACTAGATTGGAAAGGAGAAACCACTTTCCAAGATGATGATTCTAAAAATGAGTGTTTTAGGGTTTATAAAGATGCGGCAAGTTCATTTAAGGACCATTCTGATTTTTTAAAAAACAGACCAAATTATGCAAGCTTATTTGAATTGGATCCAGTAGATGACACAGCATGGGCTTATGGGCTAAAAAAAGCAGGATACGCAACATCAAGCGAATACCCGAAGAAATTATTAAAAGTAATAGATGATTACGAATTGTCTCAATACAATTATCCTGAACTAGTTAATGAGCCTGAAGAAGTTGAAAAAGCAGCTACACTTATTGATACAGTAATCAAGAAGGATACAACACAAGCCCCTACACCCATACTAGTCAAAAAAGAAACGGTTGACGAAAAAGCAATAGTTGTAAAGTCTGATGAAACAATTCAGCTAAATACCATCAAAGGAATAACAACAAATACTAATTCAAATAATAGTATTCCTTCAATGAAAGGATTAGGTGCAATTTCAAAAGACCCCACTTCATCAAAGTCAATTATAAGCATTAAAAAAGACACAACCATTAATGCCATTAAAGATAGTATTGTAAAACAAAAAGAAAGTCCTTATCCTTTTAATAAAAGACTTAAAATTAATGATGTTCCTGTAATTTGGGCACAAGCTGGTAATTCGTTTTTAGCAATCGCAAATCAATACCATGTTCCATTGTACAAAATTTATCAATACAATGACTTGCAAGAAATGGACTTAGTAGAAAAAGACCAACTCGTATTTCTTGGTGAAAAGAAAAAAGAAAGTAATAAAAAAGTACACATTATTAAAGCAGGTGAAACATTATACAATATCAGCCAAACAGAGGGCATTCAGTTTGGATTACTACAATCTTATAACCCAACAGCAACCGATCATACTTTATTAGAAGGAACAATCCTTTATTTGTTTAGTATGCCTAAGGATAAAATGCCAGTAGTACCCGTAGCTCCAGCTCCCAAAACTACTCCTACTCCTGTTCCAACCAATGCGCCTACTCCAATAAAAAAAGTAACTAAATCAACCAGTAGTTCTCTTTTTAGTTTACCATTATTCAAAAAG
>CANFLP010000066.1 GCA_947447835.1 Bacteroidota bacterium | reverse complement strand
CATTGGCATAAGGCAGGGCGGCCGTAATCAAATATCGTTTTGGCGTCTTCATTCCTGCAAAAGTACTTAATATTGCGGTATGATTCAACCCCAAAACCTACAACCAGGAGACATCATTGGCATGGTTTGTCCGGCAGGCACAATTCCAGTGGAAAAAGTTCAAAAATGCGTTGAAACCCTTACTGAATGGGGGTATCAGGTAAGACTTGGTAAAACGGTTGGGGGTAAATTTTATACTTATTCGGGTACCGATGAGGAGCGTGCAATGGATTTGCAGGAAATGCTAGACAACCCAAAGGTTAAAGCGGTTTTATGCGGAAGAGGGGGATATGGCTTGAGTAGGATTATTGACCGAATCAATTTTACTGCTTTTAAGCAAAATCCGAAATGGGTAATTGGCTTTAGTGATATAACAGTATTGCATGCATCTTTACAACAACAAGGGTACATGAGCATACATGGCCCAATGGCTGCAGCTTTTAGTAAGGGACTAGATGGCGAACCATATACCAATGCAATTAAGGATATAATAGAAGGAAGAAAAACTAAGTATACAGCAGCTCCACATCTTTATAATAAAAAAGGAGTGGTAACAGCGCCAATAATAGGCGGAAATTTATGTTTGATTGCGCATTTAATAGGGTCAAAAAATAGCCTAGACACCAAGGGGAAAATATTATTTATAGAAGATATTGGCGAGTTTCATTATAATTTAGATAGAATGGTTTTGCAGATGAAAAATGCAGGCCTTTTTGCATCCTTGGCGGGTTTAGTGGTGGGAAGATTTAGTGATATGAGAGATGATGCAACTGATATTGGTGCAGGTGCATTTGAAATTATCCAGTCACATATTAGGGAGTATAATTACCCGGTATGCTATGATTTTCCTATTAGTCATGCCTTACAAAATTATCCTATTAAAGAGGGCGCTAACTATACTTTAGATATTGAACAGGACCAGGTAACCTTAAGGGAGGCTTAATTAGACAACATTTTTTTAAAGCCATGTTAATAATAGGCGCTAAAGGAGGTCCAACCTAATTATTACATTAAATTTGTATTCTAAAAACTATTCTATGCAAAAGGTATTATTTGGGTTTGTACTGACGCTTTTATTAAGCACACAGTTTGCTTTTGCACAGTCTTATACTTTGTCTGGAATTGAAAAAACGGACAAGGAAGATATGCAATATGAAGTGTTAGGAAAGGTGGCTAACCATTATTGGATTTATAAAAAAAACGGGGCAATATCTACTATTGCTCAATACAATGCACAAATGCAATTGGTGAAACAAAGCGACCTTGCATTTTTACCAGCATCCATTAGTGCTATTGAGTTTATTACTTCTCCTGACAGAGTAGTAGCATTTTATCAGTTTCAAGGAAAAACAACAGTATATGCTGCAGCAGCAGTATTAAATACAGAAGGTCAATTAGTAGGCGAACCTAAAATTGTAGATACAGCAGAAAACATCCGCCCAGGCACACATGCAAAAGTGTTTAATTTATTACAAAGTGATGACCACAATAAAATGGCCATCTTTAGTGTTAACACTACACATGCAAATTCAATCAAAGTAAAAGTTGTTGCTTTAAATAATCATTTCGAAATGGTTAATGAGGCAGTGATAAATGTAAATGCACAAAACAAAAAAAGTAATTTATCTGATTTTGCTTTGGACAATAAAGGCAATTTGTTTTGCTTGAGAAATATGACAGTGGCTAATGCAGCACCTGCGGTAAGTTTATTGTATTTAGCGGCTGATGGAGCCGAAGTAATTGAGTCTCCGATTTTAAACAATACTTTATTGTTAGACGATATTCGTTTAAAAGTAGACAATGTGAATGGACATGTGGTATTAAATTCTTTTTATGCAACTTCTAAAAAAGGTAATGTAGAAGGTTTATACTCTTATGTCTTTGACATCAATACTAAAACTGCCATTGCAAGTAATGCCAACAGATTCACCGATGCATTACGTGCAGCAGTAAGTGCAAAGCGTAATTTGAAGGACGCTTTTGATGCTTATTATTTGGATAAAACAATTGCACAAGCCGACGGTAGTATGGTGGTAGTGGCAGAAGCAGCAGAGACTTATAATAACAGAAGTGCATTTTCAAGATGGGATTATTATTATGGAGGTGCTTTTTACAACCCTTATATGTATAGTTATTGGAACAGGCCTTTTGGTTTTTACCCATGGGCAAGATTTGGATATGGATTTGGCATGTCGCCATTTATGTGGAGTCCATGGATGAATCCATACGCAGGATTTGGTTATAATTCAGTAACCTATAATGCCAATAAAGTAGCTTTCATTTCCATAGATACTAAAGGGAATATTCAATGGATAAAAACGATTGACAAAAAGCAATCTGATGTAAATGTAGACCAGTTTATTGGTTATGGCACAATACAAAATAGTACTGGAACAACCTTGGTTTACCAAAAGAAAGAAAGGGGAGTAAGTCAGTTTGTATTGAATACTTTAACTAGTAATGGACAATTGGCTCAGGGTGCTAATATTATTTTAGCTGATAAGAAAATAGAGTGGATGCCGCGTTCTTTAAAACAAGTAGACGAGAATGAGGCAATTGTACCATATCAATTAAAAAGTAAAATCGGATTTGCAAAAATCCAAGTAAAATAAGTAAGCGTGGTTTTTTTATTCAGAGATAGGTCCGATATAAATTTGCTATTCTTAGTATTACTTAGTGTTGCCTTGCATTTTCACATTTGGATGGAAGCGCCAATGGTTATAGCAAATGAGTCAGATGGCTTATTGGCTTATATATTAGTGCATTATGTTAGACAGTTATCTCCACTTTTTTTAATGATCCTTTTTCAGGCGATTATCTTAAGTCAAGCTATACGCCTAAACGTTTTAATGAGTAGGTTAAAAATGTTTCAGCAGGTGAGTTACTTACCTGGCTTTACTTATATTATTTTAACTGCCTTATTCCCATATTGGGATGTAATAAGTTCGGGATTGGTGGCCAATTCCTTAGTAATGTGGATCTTGGTAAAATTATTAAGGTTATACGATCAAAATCAACCCAAGTCATTAGAGTTCAATATTGGTTTAATACTAGGAGTATCTATCTTGTTATATGAACCCATTGCTATTTTAATTCCAGTGGTATTGTTTGCATTAACCATCATTCGTCCATTTAAATTAACAGAGTGGTTGGTTTTATTGATGGGCGTAACGCTGCCTTTCTACTTTATTTTCACATATGTTTTTTTAACCAGTGGTCCACAAGAGTTCAGGCATTTTTTACCAAGATTAGACTGGAAAAATCCCTTAGTTCGTCCTGATATAACTGTGATTTTATCTTTAATTGTAATAAGCATACAGTTGTTCGTAGGGCTTTATTTTTGGCAGGACCAACAGTCGCGATTTATTATTCAGGTTAGAAAATATTGGGGTGTATTGCTTTTGGTGTTGATATTAACATTGTTCCAGCCCATTATATTCTCGGCACAGGCCCTTTATGCCTCTGCTATTGTATTGACGCCGTTGGCATGTTTTATAAGTTTTGCTTATTCAGTGCCCAAAAGGCTGTTTATTCCCAACTTATTGTTTTGGTCTGCAGTAGCAGTTATTGTGTATAACCACCTTAGTTAAGTGAAGAATTTAACAGTTTATTTTTAGGGGTTTTTGGTAACTTTGGGATTCAATTTTATACCCTAATACATAAAATATAAACAGATGAAATTTGGTGTAGTCGTATTCCCTGGATCCAATTGTGATAGAGATATGCAGGATGCTTTAGAAAAGGATCTTGGTGCTCCAGTCGAAATGCTTTGGCATAAGGATAGCGACTTGTCGCATTTTACTACTGAGGACTGTGTGGTATTGCCTGGTGGTTTTTCTTACGGCGATTATTTACGTTGTGGTGCGATTGCAAAATTTAGCCCAATGATGCAATCGGTAATTGATTTTGCTAATAAAGGCGGTAAGGTATTAGGTGTTTGTAATGGCTTTCAAATATTATGTGAGAGTGGGTTATTGCCAGGTGCTTTATTGCAAAACGAAAACCAACAATTTATTTGTAAAAACGTGTTTGTGAAAACAGACAAAAGTGAGGCCTTGCAAATTCCAATTGCACACGGTGAAGGAAGATATTTTGCTGACGATGCTACGCTAGCACATTTAGAAAATAACAATCAAATATTATTCCGTTACTGCGATGAGCAAGGAAATATTGGTGGCACATCAAATCCAAATGGTTCAACCAATAATATAGCAGGAATTTGTAATGATAAACGTAATGTGTTTGGCATGATGCCGCATCCAGAACGTGCAACAAGTGCAGCATTGAGCAATATTGATGGTAAAAAAGTTTTTGAAATATTAGGATTAACTAAATAATTCCTTTGTGTAAATTAGTTCGCTATGAAAAAAATATTTGTAATCTGCTTGACAATTTTGGTTGCTTTAAATGCAAATGCGCAAAGATTAAATCCAGTAAAATGGACTTTCGAAGCTGTGAAAAAATCGGAAAAGCAGTATGATATTATTTTCACCGCAAACGTAGAAGCTCCTTGGCATATTTATTCTCAGTTTGTGAAAAAAGGCCCAGTGCCAACTAGCATTGTATTTAAAAAGAATGCCTTGGTAATGGTTAAAGGAGCTGCTAAGGAAATAGGTAGCTTAGAAAAACATTTCGATAAAAATTTCGGTGCCGAGATTGCTTATTTTAGCAACAAAGTACAATTTGTACAAACAGTCAATTTAAAGGCTGTTGTAAAAACCAGTGTTTCTGGTGAAATTCAATATATGGTTTGTAATGATGAAAGATGTTTACCTCCGACTAAAGTTCCTTTTGAGCTAGCCATTCAATAAATCGCAAACAGCCGGAGCAACCTTGTTCCATTTACGATATATAAATAATTAATTTTGAATAAGATTCTTTCTTTCTTCGCATCAGTCCTTGTCATTATGACTGTGCATGCAACTGCTATTGCGCAAACTGATAGTTTGGTTAAGGTAGTTGCAAAAGCAACGCCAGTAAACGATAGTACGTATACGCTACAATATAGTGTTCAAGTAAAAGAGGGTTGGCATGTTTACGGTACAACACCCACTACTGATGGGGGAGCTGAGCCGGTTACATTCGCACCGCATGTAATATTTGGACTAGAGACTGCAAAGTTTATGAATAGCACTAGCTTCTCCATTAAAGCGGTGCAACAAAAAGACGAATTATTTGGAAAAGCTTTTGTTTTTAAAGGGTCATTTAATGTGACTGATAATTTTTCCGTTACAGGATTTCAACCCGACACCTTAAAAGGGAAAGTACTGGTACAAATTGCGAAAGGCAATGAGTTTTATGAGCAAGAAATTCCAGTAGCAATCTCTTTGACAAATGGCAAGAAAACTACTGGCGTTCAAATATTATTACCAACAACTGCTACTACTCCACCTGCAGGTGCATGTGGCGAAGCAGCACATGATAGTAAAAAATCAAGTTTTTGGACGGTGTTTGTTTTAGGATTTTTAGGAGGCTTAATTGCATTAATTACACCTTGTGTGTTTCCAATGATTCCAGTAACAGTATCATTTTTTACCAAGCGATCTAAAACAAGAAAGCAAGGTATTAAAAATGGTTTATTATATGGCTTGAGCATTTTCTTAATTTATGTTTTGGCGAGTGTGCCTTTCCATCTATTGGGAAATGTGCAACCGGAAATCTTCAATAGTATTTCAACAAGCCCGGTTTTAAATTTAATCTTCTTTGTCATCTTCATATTCTTCTCCATTTCCTTTTTTGGTTATTTTGAAATTACATTGCCAAGTGGCATTGCCAATAAAGCAGATTCAAAAAGCGGACTAGGAAGTTTAGGCGGAATCTTTTTCATGGCCATTACATTGGCAATTGTTTCCTTCTCATGTACAGGCCCTATTTTAGGAACTTTATTAGTGGGCTCCTTACAAGGGGGAGCGTGGGCTTTAACATTGGGTATGGCAGGCTTTGGCGTTGCATTGGCATTGCCTTTTACTTTGTTCGCTATCTTCCCACAATGGCTACATAGTTTGCCAAAATCGGGCGGTTGGTTAGATACGGTAAAAAAAGTATTGGCCTTTTTAGAATTAGCATTAGCCTTTAAATTTTTATCCAATGCGGACTTAGTACAACATTGGGGATTGTTAAAACGTGAAGTATTCTTAGGATTATGGGCAGTAATAAGTATTGGATTGGCTTTATACTTAAGAGGAATTTTAATACTACCCCATGATGTGAAAGGAGCCAAAATTAGTAGCGTAAGAAAAATATTTAGTAATGTAGTTATTGTATTTGCATTAGTACTTGTTGCAGGTATATTTCCTAAAAATGCTTATTTGATTAAATTCTTAAGTGGATTCCCTCCGCCAAGTCAGTATAGCTTATTTGAAAAATCAAATGACGATAACAAAGGGGTGCATGCCAATGTGGTAAACGATTATCAAAAAGCGCTGGTATTAGCTAAGGAACAAAATAAACCCATATTAATTGACTTTACGGGCTGGGCATGTGTTAACTGCCGTAAGATGGAAGAGAATGTATGGACCGACCCTGCAGTGAGCAGCTATATTAAAGACAATTTTATTTTGGTTTCTTTATATGTAGACGATAAAGAAATGTTACCTGTGGACAAGCGTTTTAAATATGTAAGCAAAGCTGGTACTGAAAAAGAAATTAATAGTGTAGGTGATTTATGGGCAACCTTTCAGGCAGAAAATTTTAATCAAGTAACGCAACCATTATACGTGGTAATGAGTCCGGATCAAAATTTATTATCAAATCCAGTAGGGTATACGCCTGATGTGACTACCTATTTGCAATGGTTACAGTGTGGTGTTGCCAAAGGGAAAAGTAAATAATTTAAAAGTGCTAATAAAAAAAGGCTCCGAATTTCGGAGCCTTTTTAGTAAGTTTCAAATAAAATTATAAACTCATGCCTCTTTCGTTCATCATCTTTCTTAAATTAATTAAACCATAACGCATTCTTCCTAAAGCAGTATTAATGCTACAGTTGGTCATTTGTGCAATTTCCTTAAAGCTTAAATTAGCGTAGTGTCTTAACACAATAATCTCTCTTTGCTCTTCAGGTAATAGGTCCACTAGCTCTTGAATATTCTTATGCGTTTGTGTACGCGTCATTTTATAATCGGCAGGATGGTCAGAGTGCTTGATGATCTCAAACAAGTCCTGATCGTCACTTGTTTTAATAGTTGGAGTTCTTTTTACTTTTCTAAAATGATCTACACAAAAATTATGCGCAATGCGTAAAGCCCAAGGCAAAAACTTGCCCTCGTCGTTGTATTTATTCAGTTTAAGGTTATTAATAATTTTAATAAAAATATCCTGAATCAAATCTTCGGCTAAGTAACTGTCCTTAACCATGAAAAGAATGGCATTGTAAATTCTTTCTTGGTGACGGTCAATTAAAGCGTCAAAAGCACGTGTGTTTCCTTCTTGGAATAATTGAATTAATTCGTTGTCTGTGAGTTGGACAGTTTTGTTCATTTTTGTTTTTTATAGGTCTTCGAAAGCTAAGTATGGGGGTACTTAGTTGGGTTAGTAATGGAAAATTACCCCCTAATGCAATCCGATTTTCATTTGTTGAAAACGAAAAATAGGGCTCGAGGATATCCACACCCATTTCTTATGCCCATTTAGAAAAGAATATCGCTTTTGGTACAACCAATTGCAAGGGAATCTGTTATTTTGCTATATGGCTGTGAGTAAAAAAGGCAAGGATTCAATCGAGGTAGTAGGTGCAAGGGTACATAATTTAAAAAACGTATCTGTAGCATTTCCGCGTGACCAATTTATAGTGGTAACAGGGGTTTCGGGTAGTGGTAAGTCTTCCTTAACCATTGATACTTTATTTGCCGAGGGGCAAAGACGATACGCAGAAAGCTTGTCTTCCTATGCACGTCAGTTTATGTCAAGAATGGGCAAGCCAGATGTGGATTATATCAAAGGCTTGTGTCCAGCCATAGCCATTGAGCAAAAAGTAACAACAAGAACCCCGCGCAGTACTGTGGGGAGTATGACCGAGATATACGATTACTTTAGGGTGTTTTTTGCACGTATTGGTAAAACCTATTCGCCAATAAGTGGTGAGGAAGTAAAAAAACATGATGTGCAGGATGTACTTGCTTATATTCAAAAAGGGAAGGCAGGAGACAAAATGGTTATATTGGTTCCATTTAAACAACAAGCAAAAAGAGACATAGCAGAAGAATTAAACATCTTGGTGCAAAAAGGATTTACACGTATTTATTTAAGGGCAGAAAAAACCGAATCTGAGATTTTAAGAATTGAAGATGCGTTGGAACTTTCAAAAGCCGAATTAAATAAAAAAGTAAAAGCGCATGATGTATATGTTTTAATAGATAGAATTATTGTAAAAGATTTTGATGAAGATGATATCCATAGATTAACCGATTCTATTGGTACCGCATTTTATGAAGGGGAAGGTTTGTTGTGGGTAGAAAAGAACAACAATACTTTACAGGATTTTAATAATAAGTTTAGTTTGGATGGAATGGACTTTGACGAGCCTACTCCAAATTTATTTTCATTCAATAATCCTTATGGAGCATGTCCAACCTGCGAAGGCTACAGTCAGGTTTTAGGAATAGATGAGAACTTAGTAATTGCCAATCCATTTTTATCGGTGTATGATGGAGGTGTAGCGCCATGGAAGGGAGAGAAATTAAGTTGGTGGAAGGATCAGTTTGTAAAAGAAGCGGGTAAGACAGGGTTCCCAATACATCAACCTATTAATAAATTAACAAAAGCGCAGTATACACAACTTTGGAAAGGAACAGGTAAAGCGTTGGGTATTGATGATTTTTTCAAAGACGTAGAAGCGCATTTATATAAGGTACAGTTTAGAGTATTATTAAGTAGATACCGTGGCCGAACCAATTGCCCAGATTGTAATGGATATCGTGTACGCAAGGAAGCTATGTATGTGAAAATTGGAGGCATGCATATTGGAGAATTATGTGCAATGCCAGTGAGAGAATTACAACAATGGTTTAAAGACTTGAAATTATCTGCACATGATACAGAAATAGCAAAACGAATTTTAATTGAAATAGAACAACGCATACAAACCTTAATGGATGTAGGCTTGGGTTATTTAACACTTAGTCGGTTGGCTAATAGTTTGAGTGGTGGCGAGAGTCAAAGAATACAATTAACAAGATGTTTGGGTAGTAACTTAACTAACTCCTTATATATTTTGGATGAGCCAAGTATTGGATTGCATTCAAGAGATACGGAACGACTTATAAAAGTGTTACAAAACCTAAGAGACTTAGGCAATACCGTTGTGGTGGTAGAACATGATGAACAAATTATGCGTTTGGCCGATCATATTATTGACATGGGCCCACTCGCGGCGCACCAAGGAGGAGAAGTAGTAGCAGTGGGCAATGCTGCAGAACTGATGAAGGATAAAAAAAGTTTGACTGGTAAATATTTAAAAGGAGAATTGTTTATCCCTATTCCAGCAAAGACAAGACCTGCAAGACATTTCATCAAACTACAAGGAGCGCATTTGCATAATTTACAAAATGTAGATGTTGATTTCCCATTACAAAGTTTATGTGTGGTAAGTGGGGTGAGTGGAAGTGGAAAAACAACTTTAGTAAAAAAGGTATTGTATAATGCGTTGTTAAAAGCAAAGCAACAACCAGCAGAAATGGTGGGTGGCTATGCAGATTTAAAAGGCGACTTGCATTTAATAGATGCCATTGAAATGGTGGATCAAAATCCAATTGGGAAGTCTTCAAGAAGTAACCCAGTAACATATATCAAGGCCTACGATGCAATCAGAGATGTATATTCAAAACAAGCCTTATCAAAAATCAGAGGATTCCAGCCTAAACATTTCTCCTTTAATGTAGACGGAGGGCGTTGTGATACTTGTAAGGGAGAAGGCGAGCAATTGGTAGAGATGCAGTTTTTAGCGGACGTGCATTTAACATGTGAGGATTGTGGGGGAAAGCGTTTTAAAGAATCAGTGTTAGAAGTGCATTATAAGGGTAAGAGTATTTACGATGTGTTAGAAATGAGTGTAGACGAAGCGATTGAATTTTTTAGTGAAGAAAAAAATATTGTACTTGCCATTAGTCCATTACAAGAAGTAGGACTGGGCTATGTAAAATTGGGACAAAGTAGTAGCACCTTAAGTGGTGGGGAAGCACAAAGAGTAAAACTAGCAAGCTTCTTAGGTAAAGGAAAAGCGAATCAAAAAATGTTATTCATATTTGATGAGCCAACGACAGGCTTGCACTTTCATGATATCCATAAATTATTAAAAGCATT
>CANFLP010000065.1 GCA_947447835.1 Bacteroidota bacterium | reverse complement strand
GTTGTGGTTTTGCCATGCGTACCTGCTATGGCAATTGTAAATGCATTCTCCGTAATCCAATTTAACACATCACTACGCTTTACTACATTGTATCCGTTATCTCGGCAAAAATTTAGTTCACTATGTGTTGTAGGAATAGCAGGTGTATAAACTACCACGGTAGCCGCTTTGTCTATTTGATGGATATCATCCTCAAAATGAATCTTAATTCCTTCTTTTTCTAAATCCTGTGTTAATGCGGTTGGCGTTTTATCATAACCAGACACAACCACACCCTGTGTATTAAAATACCTTGCCAATGCACTCATGCCAATACCTCCAATGCCTATAAAGTAAATGTTTTTGATATTAGTTAACGGATTCATGAATATTATTTTGAAAAGATTTTTAAAGTTTGTAGAAGATTTAGTTAGGATTTGTATTGTCAATAATAGTTTGCGCAATTACCTTGTCTGCATCTACCCTTGCAAATGATTTTATTTTAGATTGCATATCAAAAGTCAACGATTCGTTTTCTACCATTTGCAAAATAGTTGCCATTAACTTTTCTTGTACCTCTTTATCTGCAACGATTAATGCCGCCCCTTCATTTACCAAAGACATTGCATTAAAGGTTTGATGATCCTCTGCAGCAAATGGATAAGGCACAAATACAGCTGGCTTACCTGTAACACATATTTCCGCAACCGCCATGGCACCAGACCTACTTATAACCATATCAGCCGCTGTATAAGCTGCACTCATATCATCGATAAAAGAACTTACATATACATTAGAAAAACTTTCTGCAGCTTGCACATAGGCATTGGCATTTGGCTTCCCAGTTTGCCAGATTAATTGAATAGACTTATCTGAAAATATTTGTAAATTATCTTGTATCGCTTTGTTAATAGATGCCGCACCAAGACTTCCTCCAATAATTAACAGCGTTTTTTTATTTGGTAGTAATCCAAATTTCAATAATGCAGCTTCTTTAGGCAGGGTCGCATCTACAATATTTTTTCTAACCGGATTACCCGTTACTTGTATTTTATTAGCAGGGAAGAAAGCTTCCATCCCATTTGTCCCAGTAAATATTTTTGTTGCATTAGCTCCCAACCATTGATTTGATTTTCCAGCAAAAGCATTAGACTCATGTATAAAAGTGGGGATATTTTTAGCTTGTGCAAATTTCAAAACTGGGAAACTAGAATAACCTCCTACTCCAAAAACCGCATTAGGCTTAAATGCATTAAATATGCTTCTTACTTGAAAAAAGCTTTTAATCAATTTAAATGGAAGACTCAAATTCTTAATCATATTGGTTCTATTCAAACCTGCTATCGTCAATCCTTTAATAGCATATCCTGCTTGTGGCACTTTCTCCATTTCCATTTTACCTTGAGCTCCAACAAATAATATCGCCGCATTGGGCTGAATTTTTTGTATAGCTTGCGCAACAGCAATAGCCGGGAAGATATGTCCTCCAGTTCCACCACCCGCTATTATGATGCGCAATTGTTTAGACATTAGCTGCTATTGGATTAGTAGTTTCAATTTCTTCCTCTGGAATTTCAATATCAGTTTCTTCTGGCGCCTTACCTTCCAACTGTTCAACGTTTCTTGCTACACTTAGTATCAAACCAATTGAGCAACAAGTAAAAATAAAGGAGCTACCACCCATACTCACTAGTGGGAGTGTCACACCAGTTACTGGAACAAGATTAACATTCACTGCCATATTTGCAATAGCTTGAATAATTAAAGTAAAGCTTAATCCTAATGCAAGGAATGCTCCAAATGCATAAGGACATCTCCTAAATATTCTAATACATCTGAATAAAAATACCAAGTACACAAACATGATAAATGCGCCGCCAACAAGACCATACTCTTCAATAATAATAGAATAAATAAAGTCATTGTATGCTTGTGGCAAGAAATTTCTTTGACGGCTATTCCCTGGACCTAAACCAAACAAGATGCCACCATTAGCAATTGCTATTTTAGCTTGCTGCACTTGATATGGTGCCTCTTTTTCATTTGGATACATGAAATCCTGTATACGACTTACCCATGTATTAACACGAACAAATATCTTTGCCTTCTCTGCAACAACTGGTTTATCCTCGTCGTTGTTTGTTACCTTTCCCGCCTTATGTGTAGCAACAGCAATACTTATTAAAATCAATACAGGTACCATTGCAGCCATTATGGTTAAACCTATATGCTTTAAACTTACACGACCAATAAACATTAATAAAAGTGAGGTTGCCCCTGTTAATAATGCATTAGATAAATTGGCTGGCATAATTAATACACATGTAATTAATACTGGAATAATCACGGGTAAAAATCCTTTCTTAAAATCCTTTATCACTTCCTGTTTTTTACTCAAGGTTCTTGAGATAAACATAAACAAAGCAAGTTTTGCTAAATCACTTGTCTGAAAAGTCAAATGAATAATTGGCAATTTGATCCATCTACTACCATCGTTAATTTTTGCACCAAAAAATAAAGTATATACTAATAAGGGAATAGAAATGGCATATAAAATAGATGCAATCCTAGAAAACATAGTATAATTCACACGATGTAGTCCAAAAATTAAAACCAAACCCACCATCGTAAAGCCAACCTGCTTAAACAAAAACTTACTCGTATTCCCACCAAGCGATTTATATGCCAAGGATCCTGTTGCACTATATACTACTAATATAGATACAAGAGATAATACAATCACTAACCCCCATATGTATTTATCCCCTCTAGTCCTTTGGTCTAAATGCTCTTTAACGCCACTGATTGTGGGCATTTGTGAAAATAACTTGTCTGTGTTTTGCTTAAACATGATTATAATTCTTTTACAGACTCTTTAAATTGACGACCTCTGTCTTCGTAATTTTTAAACAAATCAAAACTTGCACATGCAGGGCTCAATAATACTACGTCCCCTTTTTCAGCTAATTTAAAAGATTCTGTTACTGCTTTTTTAGCACTATCCGCTTCTACAATAACAGGAACGATATCTTTAAAGAACGCTATAATTTTTTTATTGTCTGTACCCATACATACAATTGCCTTTACTTTTTCTTTTACTAGTTCAGCAATTAAGGTGTAATCATTTCCTTTATCAACACCGCCTAATACTAAAACGGTTTGCTTTTGCATGCTCTCTAATGCATACCATGTACTATTAACATTGGTTGCTTTACTATCATTGATAAAGTCAACTCCGCGCACAGTAGCTACAAATTCCATTCTGTGTTCTAGGCTATGGAAATTGCTAACTGCTTCACGAATTTTTTCTTTTCTAATGCCTAATGTGGTTGCAGCAATGCTTGCAGCCATAGTATTATAAGCATTATGTTTACCTTTTAAAGCAAAATCATAAATGCTCATGGTTACTCTTTCTTCTTGGATTTTTAACATCATTTGATCGTTCTTGATGTAGCCTCCTTTTTTTACTTCTTGTTTCATAGAAAATGGTAGTGGGTTAGTATTAGTAGTTAGTAGTTCTAAATGTTTTACGATGATTTCATCATCAATACAGTAAATGAAATAGTCGTTTTCAGTTTGATTCTCAATAATTCTGAACTTGCTTTTGATATAGCGTTCAAATTCGTAATTGTATCTATCCAAATGATCCTCTGTAATGTTCATTAAAATAGCTATGTCCGGATTGAAGTATTTAATGTCGTCTAATTGAAAGGAGCTTACTTCAATAATATATAATGACTTTGGATCCTGTGCTATTTGTCTTGCAAATGAAAAACCTATATTACCTACCATCGCCGCATCCTGCTCTGCTACTTGACAAATATGGAACAGCAATGAAGTAGTTGTGGTCTTTCCATTACTTCCTGTAATAGCTGCTATTTTAGCGTTTCCTTTATATCTGTACCCGAATTCAATTTCACTAATCACCGGAATCCCTTTTGCACGAATAGCTTTTACCAATTCATTTTTGTCAGGAATACCTGGACTCTTCATTACCTCGTCTGCTGACAATATTCTTTCTACACTATGCGAACCCGACTCAAATTCAATTTGATGGTCTTCCAATTCTTTTTGATAATTCGCTTTAATAGCACTTGCATCGGACACAAAAACATCGTAGCCCTTTTGCTTTGCTAATAAAGCAGTTCCTATACCACTTTCTCCCGCACCTAATATGACTAATTTCTTTGCCAAGGTTTATCGCGTTTTAAGGGTTAAAATAGAAGCAACAACTAATAAAATAGTAATGATCCAAAAACGAACCGCAATTTTACTTTCATGAAATCCTTTCTTCTGATAATGATGGTGCAATGGACTCATTAAGAAAATACGACGACCTTCTCCATATTTTTTTCTAGTGTACTTAAAATAAGATACTTGCAAAATCACACTTAAGTTTTCTATTAAAAACACGCCACAGAAAATTGGGATTAATAATTCTTTTCTTACAATAATGGCTAAAGAGGCAATGATGCCACCTAGTGCCAAGCTTCCCGTATCGCCCATGAAAACCTGTGCTGGATAAGCGTTGTACCATAAAAATCCAATACAACCTCCTACAAAGGCCCCCACAAAAATGGATAGTTCTCCTAGGTTGGGTATGTACATTACATTTAAATAATCGGCAAATACATAGTTACCACTTACGTACACAAATATGCCCAGCGCAGCTCCTATAATCGCACTTACACCTGCAGCTAAACCATCTAATCCGTCTGTAATATTAGCACCATTGGATACCGCTGTGATGATAAATGTTACTACTAGTATATAAACAATCCATGTATATTTTTCAGCACCAGGACCAATCCAACTAACTAATTTAGAATAGTTAAACTCATGATTTTTCACAAATGGAATAGTTGTAATGGGTGTCTTTACTTTTACAAATCTGCGCTCTACCCCATTTACATTTCTTACAACAATATCAGCTCCCTTAGCAACATGCTCCCCTTTTTGTAAATTAGCAGTCACAGCTGTATCAGCTACAATTTCTCTTTCTACAGTAACCGCATTGCTAAAATACAAAGTCACTCCTATGATAATTCCCAATCCAACCTGGCCAATAATTTTAGAAATACCAGCCAATCCATCGCTATTTTGTTTTTTATAGTTTTCTCCTTTGTTTTGCGCTTCCTTACGTGCACGAATCTTAAAGTAGTCGTCTAAAAATCCAATCACTCCCAACCACACCGTACACAATATCATTAAACGGATATAGACCTTATCTAAATTGGCAAATAATAATGTTGGGATTAAAACACTTAATAATATTATAATGCCACCCATTGTTGGAGTACCCTTTTTTTGTTGCTCCCCCGCCAATCCCAACTCTCTTACTGTTTCACCAATTTGCTTTTTCTGTAAAAACAGAATCATTTTTTTACCAAAAACAGTGGCAATGAATAATGACAACAAAATGGCCATCGCAATACGAGAAGTTAAAAATTGAAACACGCCTAATCCAGGAATGCTAAAATGTTTATCTAAAAATGAAAATAATTGGTACAGCATGGGGATTATTTATCTAATTCTTTAAATAGGTTTAGTAATTCTTCCTTATCATCAAAATGTGTTTTCACACCTTTAATCTCCTGGTATTTTTCATGTCCCTTTCCTGCCACCAAAATAATATCTCCAGCTTTAGCAAAACTGATAGCTGTTTTAATAGCTTCTCTCCTATCTACAATCTTGATATATTTTCTTTTTGCTGCACTAGTTAGTCCATTCTCCATATCATTCAATATGTCGTTTGGATCCTCGGAACGTGGATTATCGCTCGTTAATAACACTCTTGTACTTAAATCACAAGCAACTTGTGCCATGATTGGACGCTTTGTTTTATCTCTATCGCCACCACATCCCACCACAGTGATAACATCCTCGTCGCCCTTTCTTAATTTGGCTATAGTAGTTAATACATTCTCTAATGCATCTGGTGTATGTGCATAGTCTACGATGCCAATGATATTACTTGCACTAATGATATAATCAAATCGGCCTTCGGCTCCTGTCAACGCACTTAATGCAATCAATACTTTTTCTGAAGGCTCGCCTAATTGAATGGCAATACCATACACGGCTAAAAAGTTGTACGCATTAAATGTGCCAATTAATCGGCAGTGTACTTCCTTGTCATTCACCAACATCACTAAACCAGTCAATTGGTTCTCTAAAATCTTTCCTTTATAATTAGCTGGTGCATGTAAAGCGTAGGTTAATTTCTTAGCCTTTGTGTCCAATAACATATTTGCGCCATTCTTATCATCCAAGTTTGATAATGCAAACGCGCTAGAAGGCAGATGATCGAAAAATGCTTTTTTAACTTCTAGATAAGCTTCAAATGTTTGGTGGTAATCCAAATGATCATGTGTGATATTGGTAAATGCACCTCCTACAAATTGCAAGCCTGTAATACGATGCTGATGAATAGCATGACTACTACACTCCATAAATACATGCGTGCATCCAGCTTCCACCATTTTATTTAATAATGCGTTTAATTGAATTGCATCTGGCGTAGTATGTGTAGAAGGAATAATGGTTTCCCCAATCTGATTTTGCACAGTGCTCACCAAACCACAATGATATCCAAATTCAGAAAACAACTTGAATAATAAAGTAGCTACTGTAGTTTTACCATTGGTTCCTGTAACTCCTACCAACTTTACTTTTGTAGAAGGCTCATTATAAAACTGATGTGCCATAATTGCCACCGCTTCCTGCGCATTTTCTACTACTAAATAAGTAATAGCGCTATTAATAGTTGTTGGCAATTGTTCGCAAACAATTACGGTGGCACCTTTTTCAATAGCTGTTTCTATAAATGCATGGCCGTCAACCTGCGCTCCTTTAATAGCAACAAATACACAACCTGAACTAATTTTTCTTGAATCAATTTGAATATCGTTTACCTGTAATTGAGTTGAGCCAATTACTTCTCTTAGCGACACTCCAAATAATATAGATTGTAAGTCTTTCATTAGTTTAATTGGATTTGTATTTGTTGTCCCTTAATGATAGCTTGACCTTGAGCAATACTTTGGTTCACCACTTTCCCTTTACCAACACATTTAACCAACAAACCTTTCTTTTCGCATATCCATAATGCATCTTGTAATTTCATGCCCGTTAAATTTGGCATAGCAGTATCCGCAATTATTTGTGAAACAGCTTTCATGTTTGATCCAACTCCTTGCACCTGTACCCAATCATTCCCTACGCTTGAATCTTTAAATGGAATAGACAATTGTTTACTTATCGTTTTTAAAGAAATCTTAGATATTGCGTAATTAAATAGCTGACTATCTTTTAAATGGAAAGATGGTGCCACCTCCATTTTGTTTTGGATATATGTTGAGTATAATCTGTCTGCAATTTCTTTCCAAACCGGACCAGCCACGGATGCTCCAAAGTGATTTGCTGCATGTGGGTGATTAATAATAATTACCGCAATCGTGTATTGTGGATTGTCTGCAGGAAAATATCCTACAAAGGAAGACTGGAAAATAGATTCAGCATACCCTTTTGTTCCGTTAGCAACTAAAGCAGTTCCAGTTTTACCAGCCACCTTATACAAACTATTTGCAAATAATTTTTTACCTGTACCATTTGTACAAACACCTTCTAGTGCAGTATGTAATGATTTGATTGTATTAGGAGAAGCAACTGTCCAAGAATATGCTTTTGGCCCGATTGATTTAATCACTTTACCTTCTTCCTTAATTGCATTCACTAAATAAGGACGCATCATCACGCCATTGTTAGCAATACTATTATACAATGTCAATGTTTGAATAGGTGCAATAGCTATAGCATAACCAAAACCCATCCAAGGAAGTGTAGTCGCTGCCCAAACCTTATCACCAGGTCTTGTAACTTGAGGCCTACCTTCACCTTGCAAATCAATACCACTTGTAGAATCTAATCTTAATTTAGAAAGTTGTTTATAGTATGCTTGTGGATTAGGTACAAAATGCCCAACCGCCAATTTAGCCATGCCTACATTAGAGCTTTCTTCAAAAGCATGTAATACTGTTGTTTCATGCATGCCATGTTGTTCTGCATCTTTAACAGCTCTACCACCATAGCTCCAAGCACCACCTTCCAAGTTGATATTGTCTTCTAATTTTACCCCTTGCTCTAATGCTGTTAATAAGGTTACTAATTTAAAAGTTGAACCTGGCTCGGTAACACGTGTTGAATAATTTAAATTCTCAGTATACCTTCCTTCACCAATACTTCCCAAGTTTGCAATAGCTTTAATTTTCCCCGTCTTTACTTCCATCACCATGGCAACACCTGTTTGAGCAGCATTAGCAATCATCATTTTTTTCAATGCATTCTCAGTCACCTCTTGTATAAAAACATCTATATTACTTACAATGTCCTTACCTGTTTCTGGAGCAACTTCAAATTCTCCTTCTTGCACCGGAACTGTTACACCACCTGCAATAGCACGTACTAACTGCCTTCCGTTTTGTCCAGCTAAAACTGTATCATAAGAACTTTCTAATCCTACTTTATTTTCATCTCTCGCTAAACCAATGGTACGGTAACCAATGTTTTCATATGGATTTAAGCGTGTATTTTTTTCAATAGCAATCATGCCACTCTTATACCTTCCTAAACGGAATAATGGAAATTTAGAGATTGCTAAATATTGACGGTAATCAATTTTTTTCTTGAACTCATAATTTGGCTCACTTGCCTCATATGCTTTCGTTAAATCATCCTTGTATTTTTCCGAAGATTGATCCTTAAATAAATCAGCCAATGCAATACTTAAAGAGTCAATGTTCTCTCTGAATAACTTTCCTTTTTTGTCATGCAAAGGATCTACTCTAAAATCAATTAAGATATCAAACTGAGGCATATTAGTGCTTAACATTTGACCATCTTCACTATAGATAGTTCCACGAGCTGCAGGAATGGAAATAATGCGCTGATGTAAACTATCGCTTAATCCTCTCCAATAATTTCCTTGAATTTGTTGAATATAAAAAGCCTTGCCCAAAATGGCGAAGCATACTAATATAACTAGTACATAGCTCAAATAAACCCTCCATAATATGTCGCGTTTTACGTCCATTATTTAGTTGGGGCTTGGTTTTGAGTTGAAATAATTTTCTTTTCAATTGGAATTCGAATAGGCATTTCTTTTGCAACTACCAATCCATAAGGAGCAACGGCATTTTCAATTTCAATGGCACGACTACGGCGCATTAATTCAGCCTTTAATGTCTTGTATTCGAATTGCAATTCCTTCAACTCCTTTTGAGTAGTATTTATTTGTCGGATAGTCTTGTCGGCAAGATGCCCGTTAGCTATATAGAGTATAGCTATGAATGCCAAGAACAAAAAGAAAGGAATGTTCATGACAATCCACTGGTAGTTAAGAATGCTTTTAAGTGCATTCTTAGGGGCTTGTTTTTCGGGTACGGACATACGGTTTATACTCTTTCGGCAGCACGCAATTTTGCGCTTCTGCTTCGATTGTTTTCTTTCATCTCTTTTTCAGAAGCCACTACAGGTTTTTTTGTAATGATCTTCCAAATCACTTCTCTAGGGTTGGAGAGAAATGGGTTTGTTTTGTTTTCTTCTTCGGGTGCAACTTTAAAAGCATTCTTTACAATTCTGTCTTCGATAGAATGGAAAGTAATTACAACTGCACGACCACCTGGTTTAATCACCATTGGTAATTGTGCAAGAAATTCTTTCAATACTTCCATCTCTTCATTTACAACAATTCGAATAGCTTGAAAAACCTGCGCCCAATATTTATTAGGATTTCCTTTTACTACAGCTGCAATTAGTGTTTTAAAATCTTGTACCGTGTTTAGTTTTACATGTTTGCGATTATCAACAATATGCTTAGCCAAAGTTTTCGAGTTCGTCACTTCGCCATACTGTTCAAACATTTTGTGTAATTCTAATTCACTAAAAGTTTCTATCACCTGCGCGGCTGTCTTTTCCTGGCGTTGATCCATTCTCATATCAAATGGGCCATCAAACCTAGTAGAGAAGCCTCTTGAACCTTCGTCAAACTGATGACTGCTAACACCTAAGTCTGCAAGTACACCGTCTACTTGGTCAATTTTATGCAAGCGCAAAAACCTTTGCAGGTACCTGAAATTTTCTGGAACAAATAAAACTCTGTCATCATTTGGTAAGTTATTCTTAGCGTCAGCATCCTGATCGAAAGCTATTAAGCGACCCTTAGGTCCTAGCTTTGATAAAATGCCACGGCTATGTCCACCTCCACCAAATGTTGCATCTACATATACACCGTTGGGTTGTATATTAAGGTGCTCCATTGTTTCGTGAAATAATACAGGTACATGATAATCAGATTGTGGAATGTTGGATGTAGGGTTGGTCATCGCTTTTCCTTAATCTTTTTTATTAATGCCTGACATTACTTCTTGCGCCAGATTACTAAATTCATCTGCAGAGAAATCCTCAAAGAGCTGTTTATAAGTACTTG
>CANFLP010000064.1 GCA_947447835.1 Bacteroidota bacterium | reverse complement strand
TAGCATTGCTCAGTGCTTCAATAATTACTCCATCTTGTTTAATCAGCGGTTGTTTTGACATACTTATTTTGGGGTTGCAAAGATATGGAAATGAATGGAATTAAGAAAAATTACCAGCGAAATATTGAAAAAAGTGCAAAATAAAAGGAGAAGCCACGCTTCTCCTTAAAAAATCGTTGATAATCAATATGTTATAATTAAGCTCCTGGGTACCAAGGACGACCTACTCCCGCTTTAAACGGCCATGGCGTCATTAATAAGATCAAAACCAGGGCCAAAACAAAAAATACGAGTGTTGGGTTAGGTTTTCCAGACTTCTTATATTTGATATGACCTATTGTGATAAAAGCAATTACTAAAATCATAGAGAAAGCATGCTCAATTGCCCAAAAACGACTCACTGCATCTTTCATGACTACTTTCATCCCTCCTACTGTAGATTTAATCAATTGGAACCCTACATTGCCGAAAAAGTATTGGTATAAACCCAAAACCAAGGTTGTGTGGGCACTTATTAATAGTACCTTACTCGTTTTAAGGGCGTCTTGCTTAAGAACCAATTTTACGATAGTTACTAATAGGGCGATTAAAACTACCCATCTTAATAAATTATGTAAGTGTACTAAACCTGTATACATGCGCTAATAATTTTGAGCTTTTAAAATTTGTCAGCTAAAGTACAACTAATCTACCCAATCTGCCACAAACAAATTGGTATCATGTGTTCCTCCGTTATTTCTATTTGAAGAGAACATGATTTTTTTACCATCTGGGCTAAACATTGGAAAAGCATCAAAACCTTTGTCACGGCTAATTTTTTCGATATTGTTACCCTCTAGGTCCATTAAGTACATATTGAACGGGAAGCCATACTTATACTCGTGGTTACTACAGAAGATAATATGTTTTCCGTCTGGCGTAAAGTTAGGTGCCCAATTGGCTTGACCTAAATGAGTAATTTGTTTTGCGTCTGTGCCATCCGCATTCGCAACAAATACTTCCATGCTAGTTGGCGCTACCATTCCTTCTTTTAATAAAGATTTATAGTCTGCAACTTCCGCTTCTGTTTTTGGACGGCTAGCTCTCCAGACAATTTTTTTACCATCTGGGCTAAACCATGCACCACCATCATAACCTAAAGTGTTGGTCACTTTCTTTTCTTTACCAGTTGCTAAATCCATCACATATAAATCCAAATCGCCATCCTTATCACTACAGTAAATCATCTTCTTTCCATCATAAGATAAAGTGCCTTCTGCATCATATCCTTTTGCACTTGTTAATTGTTTAACAACAACGCCATTGGTGTCTGCCATAAAAATATCATAGCTATTGTATAAAGGCCAAATATATTTGTTGCCATACTTAGCACGATCTACTGCCGGAGGACATTCGTCACCTCCCCCTTTTGTTGAAGCATAAATAATATGTGCGCCATCCTTAGTGAAATATGAGCAAGTAGTGCGGCCCTTGCCACCACTAATTGATTTATAAGTAAAAGGTGTTGTGTTATTGGTTGGAACTAAGCCCATGAAAATTTGATCACACATTAATCCTTCTTTTGGATTGGTCCTTTGAAAAGTAATACGCTTACTGTCAAAACTCCAATACGCTTCGGCATTATCACCACTATTGGTCAATTGTATTACATTTTTAAAATGCGGCTCACCTGCAAATAATATGGAATCTTTTTGTGCAAATACTGTCGATGCGGACATTAACACAATTAATAAAAAGGATAATTTCTTCATGTACTTATATATTAGTTACAAAAATACTTACAAAAAACCTTTTTTACGCTTACAAATGTCATTATTGTGTCATATTTAAGACTAAAATATTTTTAATGCCCCTACTGTATTTAGCAAAAAAGAAGGAACTTTGTAAAAATTACCCGTCATGGCCATTATTGCCCCATCCTTATTAGCAGCCGATTTTTTAAATTTAGGAAAAGCATGTGAGATGCTTAATGAAAGTGAGGCAGCCTGGTTTCACTTGGATGTAATGGATGGAAGTTTTGTTCCCAATATTAGTTATGGTCTTCCTATTATTGAACAGATCAAAAAAACAACTACAAAGGTGATGGATGTTCACTTAATGATTGTGCATCCAGAAAAATATATTGCTGATTTTAAAAAGGCTGGCGCCGATGTTTTAACAGTGCATTACGAGGCTTGTCCGCATTTACATAGCACGCTACAACAAATAAAAGCACAGGGCATGAAAGCCGGTGTTGCTATAAACCCTCATACTTCTGTGGACTTATTAAAAGATGTCATTAAAGATATTGATGTGGTTTGTGTAATGAGTGTTAACCCAGGGTTTGGTGGTCAAAAATTTATTGAACATACTTATGAAAAAGTGCGTGCACTAAAACAAATTATTACAAACGCAGGTGCTACTACCCTCATTGAAATTGACGGTGGTGTTACTGAAAACAATGCAGGTGCTTTAGTAAAAGCCGGAGCTGATGTTTTGGTAGCCGGGACCACTGTATTTAAAGCTGCAGATCCAAAAGCAATGATTGTTAGTTTAAAGAACGCATAGTTCTTAATTCCTAATACATCTTCCGATAATGTACGATTGTGCATTATAATATACGCATATGAACTCAATGTTATCAATTGAGTAATCCACATTTGTGCGTATTTAGCCCTTGCAATTTTAAACTTGCTTTATTAAATTGTGTTAGGTTGATTTACATACTACACTAACCCTTTAAATCTAATCCATTGACTGAAACTATCATCAATTTAGATACCGTTAATCCTATTGAGTTTTTCGGTGTCAACAACTCCAAATTCGATATTTTAAAAAAGAAGTTTCCTCTATTAAAAATCCTATCAAGAGGGACACAAATTAAACTAAGCGGGGCTCCAGAGCAAATTGATTTAGCCAAAGAAAAAATCACGCTTATCATTCAGTACATGGAACGTAATGGGCATCTTTCTGAAAATTACTTTGAACAAATTTTAGGTGGTGACGATGCAGATGTAATTGACAATTTCGTGGACAAGAATCCGAACGAAGTATTAGTGTTTGGACCTAATGGGAAAAGTGTAAGAGCGCGTACAGCCAACCAAAAAAGAATGGTTACGGCCGCAGATAAAAACGATATTGTTTTTGCCATTGGACCCGCAGGTACTGGTAAAACTTATACCGCTGTTGCATTAGCTGTTAGAGCATTAAAAAATAAAGTAGTAAAAAAGATTATTCTTACACGCCCAGCGGTAGAAGCGGGTGAAAGCCTTGGATTTTTACCAGGCGATTTAAAAGAAAAGATCGATCCTTACCTACGCCCTTTGTATGATGCTTTGGACGATATGATTCCTGCTGATAAATTAGGATACTATATGTCCACCCGTACCATTGAGATTGCGCCATTGGCCTACATGCGTGGTAGAACATTAGACAACGCCTTTATTATTTTAGATGAATCTCAAAATGCCAACGACCTTCAAATAAAAATGTTTTTAACACGTATCGGCTCCAATGCAAAGGCAATTATTACTGGTGACCCTACCCAAGTGGATTTACCTCGTAATCAAAGAAGTGGCTTGGAAAAAGCGGTACGTATTTTGCAAAATATAGAAGGTATCGCTCATATTGAATTAGATGAAGAAGACGTTGTAAGACATAAATTAGTGAAAGCGATTATCAAGGCATATGATAAGGAAAGAGAGAACGAAACCGAGAACTCCTACCATCGTTAAACCTATTACCTTATTGATTAGTAAGTTCCAGTACCCTTGCCATTTTGCAGGGGTACTTTTTTTTCAGGTATCGTAATTATTTCTTAATTTTAGTGCAATGGCTAGCTTACAACAATTTACTATTGGAGTAGAGGAAGAATATATGATCCTTGACCCTTCTACTAAGGAATTAAAAAGCCATCAGCAAGCCATTGTAAACGAAGGCCAAAAATTGTTCAAGGATAAGATTAAGGCCGAAATGCACCAAGCAGTAGTGGAGGTAGGCAGTGCCATTTGTAAAGATGCTGATGAAGCATATAATGAGATACTATCCTTAAGAACAGGTGTATCCGAAATTGCAAAAGGACTTGGATTTAGCATTGGCGCTTCGGGCACCCACCCTTTTAGCTTATGGGAAAAACAATTAATATCAGACAGTTCTAGATACCAGGAATTATTAAACGAATTACAACAAGCAGCCAGAAGTAATTTGATTTTTGGACTCCATGTGCATGTTGGAATGGAAGACCGAAAAATGGCCATTCATATTGCCAACACTGCAAGGTATTTTTTACCACATATATACGCATTAAGTACTAACTCTCCTTTTTGGGAATCACGTAATACTGGATATAAATCATACCGATCTAAAGTGTTTGATAAATTTCCTCGTACAGGTATTCCAGATTATTTTGAAAGCATTGAAGCATACGACAACTTTGTACAACTGTTAATTAAAACCAATTGTATTGATGATGCTAAAAAAATATGGTGGGACCTTCGCGTACACCCTGTTTACAATACCATTGAGTTTAGAATTTGTGACGTACCCATGACGGTACAGGAAACCATTACTATCACTGCATTGTTCCAAGCCATCTGTGCTAAAATTTATACACTTAGAAGACAGAATATAAATTTCATTAATTATCAACGTGCATTGATTAATGAAAACAAATGGCGTGCAAGCCGCTATGGCATTGATGGATTATTGATTGATTTTGGCAAGGAGAAAGAAGTGCCTGTTAAAGAATTAATTGATGAACTACTTGAATTTGTAGACGGTGTAGTAGATGAATTAGGAAGCAGGCATCATGTTGAAAAAGTACACGATATATTTAAAACCGGAACTGGTGCCGATAGACAATTGGCGACATTTAAAGAATCTGGAAGTTTGGTAGAAGTTGTAAAAAATATAGAAGCTGCCTTTTTGAAAGTATAAATTCAGTTTGATAGCTATTGACCTTTATTGAAATCAAATAAGGTTGCAGTAAATAATCCTCTTTCTCTTTTTTGGGTTATGACATCCCAGTTGCCTTTATAACGTAAAGTTTTAGGAACTAACTGACCATTAAAATAAGTCAACTCTACTTCCATATCTACATTAAAATCATATACACCCGCTTTATAACTAAGTGCGTAATTACGCCCTAATACTTCTAATGTTTTTGGGTTGAACCAAGTAGTCATTTGATCTACCACTACATTGTTTTTAGCAAAGAATCCTAAATCCTCCTTAGGTTTTACTTCAAACATATATACCAATTGGCCATGATAATCAACATAATCTAATTTATAATCATATAACTCATGTGCTGACTCGTCATATAAATCCAATTTATCGCCAATAAATGGAATCCCTTTTATCTTTTTCCCTGGGTTAAAAAACAACATCTTTAATTGCTCCTTAGCTTTCTCTATCCCCGATCCTGATATCACTCTTTTTTTTCCTGCTACAATGTTCGTCTCTCCACAAACCTGTCCTTTTGTAAAAAACAAACTTGCATATAAGGAAGGTGTCATGTAATTATAGGACCCGTCTTTTTTTCTTAAATCTCCAGTTACGTGCTCCTCCAAAACTTCCATGGTTCTACAATCACCAATATGATTTTGTCTTGTCTTGCTATCTAAGGAAGCCTGCATCCTTCCTTCCTTGTCTTTCATTTCGATATGATTGTAGGAAGCATACCCAATGGTACGTAGGGTTTTAAAAGCCTTGTAAAAACTAGTATCTTCTTTAATTCTTTGCAAGATGGCTTTGTAGTCAAAATGATTTCGAACAATTGCATCGGTGAGTGTAAAACTAACCCCATCGTCTTTAAATGCAGAGTCCTGTGCACTCACAATAATAGGACTACTAAAAAGTATTGCAAGTAATAATCCTAGTATGTGATTTTTTATGTGCACTATTTTAGTTGAATCATTTTATAGTCAACTCTCACTTTCCCTTTATTAATATCATTTAATTTTCCTTGCAACATTTTACGACGCAATGGTTTGATATAATCAATAAATAATTTGCCTTCGATATGGTCGTATTCATGTAATATCACCCTTGCAGTCATACCCGAAAATGTTTCGGTATGTGCTACAAAATTATCATCAACATAACTTAAAGTAACAGTCTCATGACGGGTTACATCCTCTCTAATTTTAGGAATACTTAAACAGCCTTCGTTATAAACCCATTCTTTACCGCTTAATTCAACAATTTGTGAATTAATAAAAGCACGTTTTACACCTGGTGCGTCAGGATATATTTCATCCTCAGGTTCGGCATTCGCAAAAATCTGCTCACTATCCACTACAAACAACCTAATGTTTTTATTAATTTGTGGCGCAGCCAAACCAACTCCATTACTTTCATACATGGTTTCCCACATATCCTCTATCAAACCCTTCAAATTTGGGTACTCAGGGGTAATTGGCTCACTTACTTTTCTTAAAATAGCTGCTCCATAAGCAACAATAGGTAAAATCATAGCTCTACTTTATAATATTTGCAAAGGTAGAAATAAATGGGCAGAAATAATGCCTGTACGTAGTGTGTATTTAAGGACGATTGGTCAAATACTCCTGCAATAGAATGGTAGCAGCAATTTGATCTACATTTTTCTTGTCCTGTCGGTCTTTTTTCTTCATGCCCATTTCCACCATTGCACGAACTGCATTCTTAGAACTAAAACGCTCGTCGACAGTTTGAATTGGAATAGTTGGAAATTTTTTAACCAATTCAATAATAGCTTTTTTAACCAAGGGCGTGGCATGTGTTGGCGTATCATCCAAATTAAGCGGCTCTCCTATTAAAATGAGTTCAACAGGCTCTTTAGCAAAATAAGCTGCCAAATAAGTGTATAATTCCTTAGTAGCGACCGTGGTTAATGCTGTAGCAATAATTTGCAAAGGGTCGGTTACCGCCAATCCGCATCTTTTGCCGCCGTAGTCTATACAAATTATTCTAGCCAATGGATTCTTTTAAATTAAGTTAAAAATATATTAAGGAATAATAGCGCTTGGAATATTAGCCAAAATTTGCAATACTAATCCCCCTATTACAAATACACTAAATACAATGCTTGCAATACCGTTGGCCGTCATAAACGCAATGTTTACTTTACTTAAATCATTTGGCTTTACAATGCTATGTTGATACAATAACATACCAATAAATACTGCCATACCGCCTAAATAAATAAAACTAAAGTCCCCAACAAAATAAGCGGCAATAATAAAGCCCGCTGAAAATACATGCAATACGCGTGCAATATTTAAAGCCTTTTTCAACCCCCAATAACTAGGAATAGAATAGAGCGATTGTGATTGATCAAAATCTATATCCTGCAATGCATAAATCACATCAAATCCACTTACCCAAAACACAACAGCAAATGAAAATAATAAAGGCAACAATGCAAAGCTACCAGTCACCGCTAAATAAGCACCAATGGGCGCTAGGGACAATCCAACACCTAAAACTACATGGCATAGATAAGTAAATCTTTTTGTGTAACTATAGAACATAATTACAAATAACGCAACAGGAGATAAATAAAAACAAATAGGGTTGATAAAATAAGTTGCCGTCACAAAAATAGCAGCATTAATAATTATAAATAGCAAAGCCTTTTCTGCTTTAATAATACCAGCAGGGATTTCTCTGATTGCAGTTCTTGGATTTAATTTGTCAAAATGACGATCCAAATAACGGTTAAATGCCATGGCAGTTGAACGTGCCGTAACCATACATAACAGTACCAATAAGAACTTTTTTATGCCGTCTTCGGCTGGTGTATGTAAGTCATCCATGTGCTTAATACCAAGTACAAATCCAATCAATGCAAATGGTAACGCAAAAATGGTATGCGAAAACTTAACTAAACTCAAATAATTTTTTACTCCGTTCATACGATTCAAATTCATTTATAAATCATTCAACAAATATAATCATCTCCTAACATCCCGAAATTACAATCAACTATCTAACAAACTCCCAAAGCACAATAGCCGCTGCTACCGAAATATTTAAAGAATGTTTCATGCCCCATTGAGGAATTTCAATCACGCCATCACAAATTGATATTACCTCTTCATCCACACCATCCACTTCATTACCAAAAACAAAGGCCATTGGGAATGCAGCCAAATCAGGATTCAATTCCTTAAATTTTTCCAAACTTATACTTCCCTCGGTTTGTTCTATGGCATATACTTTATACCCTCTATGCTTTAAATCATTTACTGCGTTAGGCGTGTTTTCATAATAAACCCAGTCCACAGTTTCGGTTGCCCCTAAAGCCGTCTTATGAATATCCCTATGTGGGGGTTGAGGCGTAAATCCACATAAACATATGCCATCAATCAAAAATCCGTCCGATGTTCTGAACACACTTCCCACATTGTGCATACTGCGGATATTGTCCATAACCACCACAATGGGCTTCTTATTGGCCATTTTAAAGTCGGCTACCGACTTTCTCCCCAATTCGTCCATGGTCAGTTTTCGCATATGCAAAAGTACGCTTTTCGAATATTAAAAAATTTATGTAGGTTTGTCACTATGGCAAAATCTAGTGCAGAAACACCTCTAATGCAGCAACATAGGGCTATTAAACAAAAATACCCCGATGCCATTTTGTTGTTTAGAGTGGGTGATTTTTATGAGACTTTTGGCGAAGATGCTGTAATTGCTTCTAAAGTATTAGGCATTACCCTAACTAAGCGAAACAATGGGTCGCCTTCCTCAAGCGAATTAGCAGGGTTTCCCCACCACTCTTTGGATACTTATTTACACAAATTAGTGAAAGCTGGGTATCGCGTTGCTATATGCGACCAATTGGAAGACCCTAAATCGGTAAAAGGAATTGTGAAACGCGGGGTTACAGATATGCTTACTCCAGGTATTGCCACCAATGACAAATTATTAGAACATAAAAACAATAATTTCTTAGCTGCTATCTATGTTGAAAATGAGCATGGTGGCGTTGCATTTTTAGACATTACAACAGGAGAATTTTTATTGGCCGAAGGGAACACCGAATATTTAGATAAATTATTGCAGAGTTTACAACCTGCCGAAATTTTATACCCTAAAAACTACCAAGCTAGTTTTAAAGAAACTTTTGGCAATGGTTTTTATACTTACGGATTAGATAGCTGGATTTTTGACGAACCATTTGCAACCGATTTATTATTTAAACAATTTCAAACTACTTCCTTAAAAGGATTTGGTATTGAAGGGTTAACAAAAGGAATAATTGCAGCAGGTGCTATTTTACATTACTTAAAAGAAACTGAACATCCTCATCTTTCTCATATTCATAAAATTGGACGCATTGATCGAGACGAAATTTTATGGATGGATAAATTTACCATTCGTAATTTAGAATTAATTGGAAATGGGGCAGACCGAAAAGGTTTATTAGAAGTGATGGATGCCACCAAAAGCCCAATGGGCGCTCGCTTGCTTAAACGTTGGTTAATATTTCCGTTACAATCTATTACACAAATTAACAATCGCTTAGACGCTGTAGAAACTTTATTGCAAAACAGTGAAGCTGCGCAACGTATGAGTGATTTAATTGAATCCTGTGGTGACTTGGAAAGATTATCTAGTAAATTATCTACACGAAAATTACAACCAAGAGAGTTTATACAATTAGCAAGATCATTAGAAGCAATTGAAACAATTAAAGCGGAGCTTACTCCTATTGACAATAATTATTTACAACATATAAGTAGTGAACTAGACATTTGTTCAAGTTCAAAAAAAGCAATTTTTGACACCTTAATTGAACAACCTCCTGCAACAGCGGTGAAAGGTGGATTTATAAAAGAAGGCGTTGCTGCTGAACTAGATGAATTAAGAAATATTTCAAGCGGCGGAAAAGAATATCTTACGCAATTACAAAATAAGGAAGCCGAAATCACAGGCATATCTTCCTTGAAAATTGGATACAACAATGTGTATGGATATTATTTAGAAGTTACGCATGCACACAAGGACAAAGTGCCTGCCGAATGGATACGTAAACAAACTTTGACCACTGCCGAAAGATATATTACACCTGAACTAAAAGTATATGAAGAAAAAATATTAGGTGCCGAAGATAAAATTTTAACCCTTGAAACCCAGTTGTACCAAGGATTATTAGATGCAGTATTGAAAGAAATGAATTTGTTGCAAAAGAATGGCCAATGGATTGGTGTATTGGATTGCTTAATTTGTTTTGCAACTATTGCCAAAGCCCAAAAATATTGCAAACCAAGCATTACCGAAAATACAGTTTTACATATCGAAGCAGGACGTCACCCTGTTATTGAACAAAATTTAGCGATAGATCAATCCTATATTCCAAACGATGTTTTCTTAGATCCAAGCGCTCAACAAATAATTATTTTGACCGGGCCTAATATGAGTGGCAAGAGTGCAGTGCTAAGACAAACCGCCTTAATTACTTTAATGGCGCATATGGGTTCTTATGTTCCAGCAACCGCTGCTTCGGTTCCATTGACAGATAAAATATTTAC
>CANFLP010000063.1 GCA_947447835.1 Bacteroidota bacterium | reverse complement strand
ATGAACTTGTCTCGTTAGAAATAAAAAAGCCCTTAATTAAAATTTAAGGGCTTTTTTATTTTTCTCTTATGATTGTTTCAAAACCACCCCTAAACGGTGGCTTTGATTTAGTTTATCTTAATTAAAATTTAAGGGCTTTTTTATTTTTCTCTTATGATTGTTTCAAAACCACCCCTAAACGGTGGCTTTGATTTAGTTTATCTTAATTAAAATTTAAGGGCTTTTTTATTTCATCTAGTTGACTCCGTATTGATCAACTAAGTAAATAAAGGCTGCGATGTTTACAGCGCCTAATAACAATTCACGCTTATTTACATTTTCGAATACATCTGTTTTAGCATGATGTAAATCAAAGTAACGTTGACTATCAGGAATCATACTTGACATGATAATGCTTTTATCATAACCAGTTAATGGGCCTATGTCAGCACCGCCGCCACCTGAAGTTACTTCAGTACCATACGGCTTAAGCAATGGACTCCAAGTTTGGAATCTTGCTAACTGTGCAGGTGTACAAGAAATTGCAATAGCTCTTGGTGTAAAACCGCCCTCATCACTTTCTAAAGCAAGAATATGTTTTTCCTTATTCAACTTAGCTAACTCAGCGTATTTAGCACCGCCCTTACCTCCGTTCTCTTCATTGGCAAACAACACAAAACGAATGGTATGTTTAGGTTGATAGTTTAATGCTTTCATGGTACGCAATACTTCCATAGTTTGAACAATACCTGCACCATCATCATGTGCACCTTCATTTACATCCCAACTATCTAAGTGACCACCAATCGTAATAATTTCTTCAGGGTGCTCGGTACCTTTTAACTCAGCAACCACATTATTCTCATCTGCGTCTGGTAAAAAATAACCGTAAGTTTGCATTTGTGCACGAACAGTCCCTTTTTTAGTTTGTGCATACAAAGCCTTTGCATCATTTGGTCCTAAAGCAACCGCTGGAATTTTCGGATAAGCTGTATCATAACGCATACCACCCGTGTGAGGAGCATTATCTGGTGCAGTACTTAATGAATGAATCATTACACCTACTGCGCCATATTTTGCAGCGCGGCTAGCACCCGATCCTCTGTACATACCAGCAGCACCATACGCTTTAAATGTTTGAATCAATGTTGGATCAAACTCACTATTATAATAAACAATCTTCCCTTTTATTTCGTCTTTGCGTTTTTCTAATTCATCAAAATTAGCAACAGCTAATACATCTGCTTCAACTAAACCATTACTTCCTAATGAATTTCCTAAAGCCAACGCTTCTAATTTTTGAATGCCTGGCTTGCCATTAAATCCTACAATTGCAGCAAAGTCTTTTCCCCCTCTTTGCCAGCTTGGTGTTTTACATGGCTGCATGTATACTTTATCAGGACTAAGTGCTTCCAAATTACGTTTCCCCCAAACAGCAGCATTTTGCTGTTGCGGAGAACCCGCTAATCGACCTCCAATTTTTTTTGTAAGCTCTCTTAACAAATCATAAGCCTTACCGTTTGTCATAATTTCATCTGACATTTTTTTGATAGTCAAGCTATCTTGATTCACTTGAGCTTGAGCCATAAAAGGCAAGCATAAAACCAACAGTAATAAACGACGCATAAGTAGGTATTTTAACATTCAAATAATTCTTAAATATAATTAAACTTTATCGGATAATAAGTTGTTAATTGCATATTCAACTCAAGAAAATGAAGATTGGTATTGTTTGTTATCCTACGTTTGGCGGAAGTGGTGTATTAGCGACGGAGCTTGGAAAAGCATTGGCAGAGAAAGGACATGAAATTCATTTTATCACCTACCAACAACCAGTTCGCTTAAATGGTTTTCATACCAATATCTTTTATCATGAGGTAAGGGTACCAACCTACCCCTTATTTGACTACCCTCCTTATGAATTAGCATTAGCAAGTACCATGGTGGATGTTATCTTAAATCACGATTTGGATTTAATACACGCACACTATGCTATTCCGCACGCATCTGCGGCTTATACTGCTAAGCAAATTATAAAGCAAAAAACAGGAAGATCAGTTCCCGTCATTACCACTTTACATGGAACAGATATTACCCTTGTGGGCAGAGATAAAACCTATGAGCCTGTTGTTACCTTTTCAATTAATGAAAGCGATGCGATAACTGCGGTTTCTGAAAATTTAAAAGAAGAAACCTTAAAGCATTTTGACATTCGAAAAAATATTCAAGTCATTAATAACTTTGTAGACTTACACCGTTATGACAAAAAACCAGTAGCCGCATTCCGACAAGTGATTGCGCCGCATGGTGAAAAAATTATTGTACACGCATCTAACTTTAGAAAAATAAAAAGAATAGATGATGTAATGGAGATTTTTAAAAATATTCATGCAGCTACTCCTGCCAAATTATTAATGGTGGGAGACGGACCGGAACGTCCAATTGCCGAGGACCTTGCAAGACAATTTGGTATTGAAGCCGATGTGCGTTTTTTAGGAAAGCAAGAGCAAATGGAAGAAATTTTAGCAGTGAGTGATATTTTCTTATTGCCTTCGGAATATGAAAGTTTTGGATTAGCTGCCTTAGAAGCAATGGCTGCAAGTGCGGTTGTTATTAGTTCTAACTCAGGTGGTTTAGGCGAAGTAAATATAGATGGTGTTACCGGATACACTGCAGAAGTAGGTGATGTAAAAACTATGAGCGAAAAAGCAATTGCATTATTACAAGACGACGAAAAATTGAAGGCTTTTAAAAAGCATGCTTTAAAACAAGCTAAGCATTTTGATATCGCTAATATTATTCCTCAATACGAGGCATTGTATCGTCAGTATTGTCGAACCGGTGATTGCTAATAAGATAGAAAAAATCTAATCCCCCTAGTTCACGATAGCGCTACATTAATACTTGCAATAATTTTTTCAACCGCCTCTTTTAGTTCCTCCAAAGTAATACATAAAGGAGGAGCAATACGAATACAATCTTCTGCAAATAAAAACCAGTCGGTAATAATTCCATTTTGAACACAAGCTGCAGCTATTTTTTTTGTCAATGCTGCCGATTCAAATTGTAAGGACATCCAAATGCCTTTATGATTTCTATGTATAACCGCAGGATGATTTAGGTTCGCAATTAAATAATCTTCTTTTGCTTTTACATCCTTAATCCATCCACTATTTTGCAAAACCTCTAACGCAGCTTTACCTGCAGCACAAGCAACTGGATTACCACCAAATGTAGTGATATGGCCTAATACAGGATTTTCGGTTAATGTCCCCATCATTTTGGTATCAGCAATAAACGCACCTAATGGAAGTCCACCACCAAGGGCCTTGCCTACTAATAAAACATCGGGGCGAATACCATATTGTTCAAAAGCAAATAAGGTCCCTGTTCGTCCAAAGCCGGATTGTATTTCATCTACAATTAATAAAGCACAAAGCGATTCACATTTCTTTTTCAATGCCAAGACCCACTCTTTATTTGCTGGCGTAATGCCTGTTTCTGCTTGTACCAACTCAACAATCACGCATGCCACTGTATCATCGATTAAATCAATATCCTCAAAATTATTATAACGCAAATGCAATACATCAGGCAACAATGGTCTAAATGCATTTCTAAAATATTCATCTCCCATTACACTTAACGCCCCCTGCGTACTTCCATGATACGCACCTTCAAATGCAATAATCTTAGTACGGCCTGTAACGCGCTTAGCCAATTTCATGGCACCTTCAGTTGCTTCTGCTCCACTATTGGTAAAATACACCGACTGCAAATTATCGGGCAACAAACTAGTTAAGGCCTTAGCATATTGAACTTGTGGGGCTTGCACAAATTCACCATACACAATAACGTGCATGTATTTTTCAATTTGTTCCTTTATGGCCTTTATGACCGCTGGATGACTATGTCCAATATTAGCTACACTAAAGCCAGCAATCATATCTATAAACGCTTTGCCTTCCGTATCATTTATGTATATCCCCTTTGCACTAGCTACTTCAATGCCAATTGGCTTGTCGGAGGTTTGTGCTAAGTGTTGAAAAAAAAGTTGTCTATTGGTTATTCTTGACATTACTAGTAAATTGCAGTACAAAAGTCGCATTTTTATGGCAACCATACTAGCAGTTCAGGGGAAAGATCCACAATTTGGTGAAAATTGTTTTGTAGCACCTAATGCTACCATTGTTGGAGACGTAGTTATGGGTAACGAATGCTCGGTTTGGTTTAATGCCGTTATCAGAGGCGATGTGCATTATATTAAAATGGGTAATAAAGTAAATGTACAGGACGGCGCCATTATTCATTGTACTTATTTAAAGCACCCTACCAATATTGGAAATAACGTTTCTATTGGTCATAATGCCATGGTGCATGGATGCACTATTCATGACAACGTATTAATTGGAATGGGTAGTATTGTAATGGATGGTTGCGTAGTACATTCTAATGCAATAGTTGCAGCAGGTGCAGTAGTATTAGAAGGGACAATAATTGAAGCAGGTTGTATTTATGCCGGCGTTCCTGCAAAAAAAGTAAAGGATGTAAGTGAGGAATTAATAAACGGAGAAATAAATCGTATCTCTAATAATTATGTAAAATATGCGAGTTGGTTTGAAGATGCAAATGAGGCTCCGAAAAAATAGTATCTATTATTAGTACTTGTAGGTCTCAATTCCATGCCATAAATCTACATAACTAAAGAAACGTGCTTCGGTAATCAAACCCTTTTCCACTGCAGCTTTCACAGCACATCCTGGCTCATTTATATGTTGACAATTATTAAATTGACAGCCGCTCATTTTTTCACGCATCTCTGGAAAATATTGTGCTAATTCTTCTTTCTCTAAATTCACTAATCCTAATTCACGCATACCTGGTGTATCAATTACTGAGCCACCAGTTGGCATATCATACATCTGTGCAAATGTGGTTGTATGCATACCCTTTCCACTCCATTCACTTACTTCCTGTGTATCAATATCTAAATCTGGAAATAAATAATTAATAAAAGTAGATTTTCCCACCCCACTATGACCACTTACCAAGGTTGTTTTATTTGCCAGTATAGCTTGTATAGTCTCTAATCCTTTCTTCTTTTCGATACTTATTAATAAAACTTTATATCCAATGGCCTCGTACATTTCTTTCATCAATTCATAAATGGCCATTTCTTTCTCACCGTAGATATCAGATTTGTTAAAAACAATTATAGCAGGTATGTGAAATGCCTCACAGGAAATTAAAAAACGGTCAATAAAACCCTGGGAGGTTTTAGGTGATTTTAGGGTTGCTAACAAAATGGACTGATCCAAATTAGAGGCAATAATATGCTGTTGTCTTTTATTATGAGGAGACTGCCTAGCGACATAATTGTCCCGATCTAAAATTTTCGAAATCATGATAGTAGGCTGGTCTTGTTCAGTTTCACATGCTACCCAATCTCCAACGGCAATAGGGTTGGTAGAGGTACGATTGTCTAGCTTTATCACGCCCTTGATTCGAGCCTGATAAAATTGGCCATCCTCTGTTTTAACAGAATACCAACTACCTGTAGATTTATAAACCCTTGCTTTCATGAGCTACGAAGATAACCCACAAATTCAATATCTTTGCAGTATGAGCCAATACGCCCACGATAAAATTGTCCCTTTTGCCGAAAGTGATGCCAATAAGAAAGAACAGGTAGCAACTATGTTTAATTCTATTGCAAAAAGATATGATTTCTTAAATCGTTTTTTGAGCTTAGGCATTGACCAGGGTTGGAGAAAAAAGGCAATTGCTTATTTTGGCAACAAACCTATGCACCACTTATTAGATATTGCAACTGGTACTGCCGACATGGCTTTAATGGCTTATAAGAATATATATCCTGAAAAAATTACAGGCATGGATATATCAGAGGGCATGATGCAATATGGTCGTATTAAAATTGAACAAAAAAGCCTCTCCAATAAAATCGAATTAGTTTTAGGAGATAGTACTGATATTCCATTTGGTGATAATTTATTTGATGGTGCCATGGTTGCATTTGGCGTGCGCAATTTTGCTGATTTAGAAAAAGGATTGAAAGAAATAAATAGAGTATTACAACCAGGAAGTAAGTTGGTGATTCTTGAATTTTCTCAACCTACAAGCTTATGGTTTAAGCCTATTTATAATTTATATATGAAATGGATTACGCCAACAGTAGGAAAAATATTCTCAGGCAATAAAGCCGCATACTCTTATTTAAATGAAAGTGTAATTGCCTTCCCAGAAGGTGCCGCCTTTTTAGCTATATTTGAAAAAGCAGGATTTAAACAAGTTTCTCAACAAAAATTAAGCTTAGGCATATGCAGCATTTACTGCGGAAGCAAATAATATTATTGATTGCCTTTATGGTCATCACCTTTGCAGCCTTCTCGCAAACAGACGAGGTTTTTCAACCCAATCATGATGAGCTACGCTACTATCTTGGTATGAGCGTGGGTATTAGTAATAATTACCTCTCATTTAAAAGAAATACAAATTTCTCGTACCCACGACCAGGTGAAGTAAGCTTTATTCAGCCAGAACAAACCTTCTATTTAAATCTAGGTTTAACTGGGACATTAAAACTTTCTAATCATATTGCTTTAAGATCCAATCCTACATTATTGATTTCTGGAAGCAAGACTGCTTTTAGCTATACAAGCGATCCAAGCAATCCGTCAACCTTTCAAACATATACTATTCCTTCGGTGATTGTAGACCTACCTATTGGATTTAAAATTCAGTCTGACAGATATAATGCATTTAAGTACCCAGATATTATGCGTCATTACTTGTTAACGGGTATTAAATTTGGTTTTGATTTGGGATCTGAAAAAAGTGCAACACTCGGAAATGGTCAAACCTATGGAACTAATATTATTAAGGGAACAGATATGGCTTATGAATTAGGTTTAGGATTAAGTTTCTTCTTAAGATACGCTACTATCTCACCAGAAGTAAAATTTAGTTATGGCCTTAGAGATTTAAGAAAGATAAGTGATCCTAGATATCCATTAGTTAATAGCTTAGACAAGATTACATCCAACTTTGTTTATTTCACAATACATATCGAAAACTAATTTTTTATGCCCAATTATTTAATCAAAAACACTTCTATTGTAAATGAAGGAAAAACAATACATGGAGATGTTTTGATTATAAATGGCAGGATTGAAAAAATAGGAGCTAATATTAGCACGCAACAAAATGTGCAAATAATAGATGGTGAAAATCAATATCTATTACCTGGCGCTATTGATGATCAAGTGCATTTTAGAGAGCCTGGTTTAACACATAAGGCAAACATCTATTCTGAGTCAAAAGCTGCGGTAGCGGGAGGTGTGACTAGTTTTATGGAAATGCCTAATACGAACCCACCTACCTTTACACAGGAATTATTAGAAGCTAAATATGCAATTGGAGCCGACACTTCTTTAGCTAATTACTCTTTTTTCATGGGCACTTCTCAAGAAAATTTAGAAGAGGTTTTAAAGACGAATAACAAAAAAAACGAAGTGTGTGGTGTTAAAATATTTATGGGATCATCCACTGGAAATTTACTTGTTGACAACCCATTAATATTAGAAAACATTTTTGGGAAATCTGAATTGTTAATTGCCACTCATTGTGAGGAAGAAAGCATTATAAAGAAAAATAAAGCTGCACTTGAAGCAGTAAAAGCACACTTAGAACCTGCTGACCATCCAATTATAAGAAATGAGGAAGCGTGTTTTGAGTCTTCTTGGAAAGCCATTCAATTGGCTCAAAAATTTGACGCCCGATTACACATATTGCATATTAGTACAGCCAAAGAATTACAATTATTCTCCAACCTTCGTCCATTAGCCGACAAGCGGATTACCGCCGAGGTCTGTGTACACCATTTGCATTTTACATCGGACGACTATGCAAGTCTTGGTAATTTAATAAAATGCAACCCCGCTATTAAAGCCCCTGAAAACAAAAAAGCTTTATGGGAAGGATTGCTAGATGATAGATTAGATATTATTGCTACCGACCATGCTCCTCATACTTGGGCAGAGAAGCAAGAGGACTATATTCATGCACATGCGGGACTTCCTTTAGTGCAACACGCTTTAATGCTTATGTTGAAATATGTAAAAGAAGGGAAAATTAGCATGGAAAAAGTAGTAGAAAAAATGAGCCATGCAGTTGCAACTTGTTTTCAAATAAAAGAACGTGGTTTTATTAGAGAAGGCTACCATGCCGATTTAGTGTTGGTGCAAGAAAGTCCTTACACAATTACTAAGGAAAACATATTGTATAAATGTGGCTGGAGCCCATTAGAAGGAACCAGCTTCCCCTACCAAGTAAATAGCACTTTTGTAAATGGACATTTGGTATATCATTTAGGCAAATTTGATGAATCCCAAAAAGGATCAAGATTACATTTTACAAGAGGATAAATTAAACTACTAATAAACTAGGGAATGCAAGTTGACAAAATTACGCTGCAAGACATTGGATTATTTGATAGTGACGACCATCTTGGATTAGCAAGTCATTTAAATTTTTGCAAAACTAATGGAGGTAAAGCGCAGCTAGATAAATATTTGCATCAACCATTAGGTGAACTTAAATTAATTGAGGAAAGACAAAAAGCACTAGCCCTTTTTATCCAACATTTGGAAAAAGTAGACGCAATGAAAATCACGAATGGCACCAGCCTGGTGATTGAAAAGTTTTTTGAAACTGGCTTTGAGACCATTCCTAAACAAATAAACCTTCCTGGCGCTTATTGGTATCAATTTTGGAACAAGGCAGACTATTCACTTATTCAATATTCTGTTGAACACCTTGTGTTGTTCATTCAAAATTTAATGGATTGGGTTGCCTTATTTGAACAGACTCAGGATAATCCAGTGATTGAGCAGTTGGTTCAAAAAATAAAAAAGTATATACAACATCCCGAGCTTGCTTATCTGATTAATAAAGAAAAAATAACCAGTCCTCAACAGACACTAAGCCTGGGATACTTTTTTTTATATCTATACAAAAACAATACAAGGAGTTTACTTGCCTATTTTTACGAACTAGACGCTTTGTATAGTATGGCTAAAGCTAAAACGGTGTATGGCTTTGAATTTCCAAATTGGATAGACGCAACAACACCCTATTTAGCAATTGAAGATGCTTCACACCCGTTGGTTAACAATGCAGTCAGTAATTCACTAAGTCTTAATCCTGAGCACAATTTTTTATTTTTAACGGGTGCTAACATGGCCGGCAAGAGTACATTTATCAAAACCATAGGTATTGTGGTATACCTTTCTCATATTGGAATGGGTGCGCCAGCAAAAAAAATCACACTAACGGTGATGGATGGCCTTATAACCAATTTAAACATTGCAGACAATGTAGTTAAAGGCGAAAGCTATTTTTACAATGAAGTGCAAAGAATAAAAAATACAGTACTGAAAATAAATGACGGGAAAAAGAACTGTGTACTCATTGATGAACTCTTTAAAGGCACCAATATATTAGACGCTATGAAATGTAGTACCAAGGTTATTGAAGGACTACAAAAATTACGTAGTAGTGTGTTTATTCTTTCTACCCATTTATATGAAATAAGCGAGGAACTCAGTTCACATACAAATATCCAATTTAGTTATTTTGAAACTGCTGTAAAAGACAAGGAATTATATTTTCAATACCGCCTTAAGCCAGGTGTGAGTCAGGATAGAATTGGTTACCTCATATTAGAAAGAGAAGGAGTGGTAGATTTACTAGATCAACTTTAGTATTAATTTATAAGTATTAATACCTAATCTCAGATCCCATACAAGACCTATATTTTGAGTAAAAAGAATGCTCATTAAAATTAAAGGAAGTGCGCTGTTAGGCATTGAGGCAGTAATTATTACCATTGAAGTAAACGTAAGTATGGGGCAGGGCTACAGTATTGTGGGCCTGCCAGACAATGCCATAAAAGAAAGTTTAGATCGAACCGAGAGTGCCATTAAGACCAATGGATTTAGAATGCCTAGAACCAAAGTGCTAGTTAATCTTTCTCCAGCGGATTTAAAAAAAACGGGAGCTGCTTTTGATTTACCTATTGCCATTGGCCTTATTGCTGCATCGGAACAGTTATCCGCTTTTATTCCTTTAGATCAGTTATTAATAATGGGCGAACTTGGATTAGACGGACTACTTTATCCTATAAAAGGGGCGTTGGCCATGGCTATAAAAGCAAAAGCCGAAGGAATAAAGGCATTAATACTACCTATGGAGAATGTCGAAGAAGCGTCTATAATAGAAGGAATACCCATATTTGGATTTAGTCAATTAAGTGAAGTAGTGCATTTTTTAAGAGAGGGGAACCTAAAAGAAAAATCATCTTTTATATCTAATTATAAACAAGAATCCATTCAAAACATGCACACCCTACCTCAATTTGAAGATATAAAAGGACAAATACATTGTAAACGAGCCTTAGAAATTGCAAGTGCTGGCGGACACAATATGATTATGATTGGACCACCCGGTGCTGGAAAAACCATGCTAGCAAAAAGTATTGTTTCCATTTTACCCCCACTGAATAAATTAGAAGCCATTGAGACCACTCAAATTTATAGTGTAAATACCAAAGGAATCATTGCTGAAAAATTAATTACAAATCGTCCATT
>CANFLP010000062.1 GCA_947447835.1 Bacteroidota bacterium | reverse complement strand
CTATCTACAGACTGAAGTTTGTAAAGGTTTACTAATTTTTCTTCTACTGAAAAGTCTTTGACTGATGCCATATTTCAAGTTTATTTAAGATATGTTATAGGTTGTGTACACACCAAGGATTGGAGGACGGCAAAGGTAGGGAATTTACCCGTTAAATAAGCAACAATTAGGTCCGAAACCCATTGTTCACTTTCCCCATGGCCAATATCTACCAATAATAGCTTGCCATCGGCCTCGAAAAACTCATGGTACTTAAGGTCACTGGTGATAAAACAGTCTGCTTTTTGGGCTTTGGCATCCCCAATTAAGAAACTACCTGCTCCACCGCACAAGGCAATGGTTTTCAATGTTTTGCCAGTAAAAGGAGTGTGTTTTAGCACCTCTAATTTGAACTTTTCTTTGACCCATTTAAGGAAAGCAGCCTCGTCGGTTTCCAGGGGAAGTTCACCAATTAAGCCTGAGCCAATTTCGGAACCATTTTTATCCTTATAACCTGGCTTTGGGGACAAAATGCGTCTATTTTCCAGGTGGAGGCTATCGGCAAGGGTTTTATTTACTCCGTCTAACAAATTGTCTAGGTTGGTATGTATAGCGTAAATGGCAATATTATTTTGAATGGCTTTAAGAACTGTTCTAGCCACATAGCTATTTTGATCAAACTGTTTTATGCCTTTAAAAATAATAGGGTGATGGCTCACAATTAAGTTGCAACCTTTTTCAATGGCTTCGTCAACAACTGCTTCGGTGCAATCCAATGAACATAAAACACCAGTACAAATTGTTTCGGGGTTGCCCACCAAAAGTCCACAGTTATCATAATCTTCCTGAAAAGAAATAGGCGCCCAATTTTCAAGGGCCTGGGTAAATTGTCCAATTTGCATGCAGCTAAATTAAATATAAAGCGCTTTATGTAGAACTATTTTATGTTAATATTGTTGTTAAGGGACAAAACAAATTGTAACCCTAATTCATGAAAGAGAAAGTATCCATATTTTGGTATAGAAGAGACTTACGATTTGAAGACAATGTGGGATTATACCATGCATTGTACCAGGCAAAATTACAAGGGCATACAGTGTTACCTATTTTCATTTTTGATAAAACAATTTTAAGCCAACAAGTAGAGATAAAAGACAGAAGGGTGGACTTTATTCACCGCACTATTTTGTCAATGCAACAGGAGTTGGTTAAAAAAGGAAAGTCGATGCATGTGTTATACGGAACCCCTCTTGAAGCTTTTGAGAAGTTTTTAAAAATGTATAATGTAGTTTCAGTTTATACCAATCATGATTATGGTCCTAAAGCAAATGAAAGAGACGAATCAATTGCAAAACTTGTTGAAAGTAAAGGGGCCAAATTTTATGACTATAAGGATCAAGTAATTTTCGAAAAAGACGAAGTAATAAAAGACGATGGTAAACCTTATACCATTTATACGCCTTACGCTAATAAATGGAGAACAGTGTGGGCGAGTAATGTTCCTAAATTACATCCTTCCATTAAATTGATGGATTATTTTATGGATAGCAAAGCATTGCCCATTCCTACTTTAAAAGATATAGGATTTGAAGCTACGGATTTAGTAATGCCTCCTTTAAAATGGGAAGAAAATGTAGTAAAAAAATATACCGATCAACGCAATTTTCCAGCCATTAAAGGAACTACGCAATTGAGTGTGCACTTGAGGTTCGGAACCATATCTGTTAGAAAGTTAGCATTAGAAACACAATCTTTAAATAGTACTTTTTTTAATGAATTAATATGGCGCGATTTTTATCATATGATTCTTTGGCATTTTCCACAAGTAGCTAATGGAAAATCATTTAAGACACAATATGATTTTATTGAATGGAGAAATAATGAAGAAGAATTTGAAGCATGGTGTGAAGGAAGAACAGGCTATCCAATTGTGGATGCAGGTATGCGTGAATTAAATACAACAGGTTTTATGCATAATAGAGTGCGTATGATTGTGGCGAGTTTTTTAACCAAACATTTATTGATAGACTGGCGTTGGGGTGAGGCTTACTTTGCACAAAAATTATTAGACTTTGATTTGGCGGCGAACAATGGCGGCTGGCAATGGGCGAGTGGAAGCGGATGTGATGCAGCGCCCTATTTTAGGGTATTTAATCCTAGATTACAAACCGAAAAATTTGATAAGGAATTAAAATATATACGCAAATGGGTGCCGGAACTTGATACTCCAAATTATCCAAAACCTATTGTAGTTCATGAGGAAGCAAGGGTACGTGTATTAGCAGCGTATGCAAAGGCATTGAAGCCTTAAACGACTTTTATACCTTGCGAACAATATTTATTTAATTAGTTATTTAAGTCGCCCCAAACCTTTTCTAATTGTGCAATGGCTTTTTTCCCATCTGCTCCCATATTAATACTAAAGTCATTTACATATAAGTCAATATGTTGACGCATAACATGCTCAGACATTTCTTGTGAATGACATTTTACAAATTCAGGGAGTATCTCGTAGCTATTTTTAAAAGCATATTCAACACTTTCTTTAATTAGGGCATCTAATAAATGCACTTCATCTAAAGGCATATCCTTATGTGCAATAATGCCACCAAGTGGAATAGGAGCGTTGAAAGTTTCTTCAAAATAAGTGCCAAGGTCCATCCATTTGCTCAAACCTTTTTCGGCATAAGTAAAACGGTTTTCATGAATGATTACGCCCGCATCTACCTTACCAGATAACACGGCATCTTCAATTTCATTAAACACTAAGAATTTTTTATTCTTCACATTGGGGAATGCCAAGCTAAATAATAAATGTGCAGTTGTATTAATGCCTGGTACCGCAACCGTCATGGAATTTGGATTGGGCTTGCCATTGTTTTGCAAGTCACCATTGTTTTGTTCTTCACTTTTATTTCGCAAGTTATTATTTTGCTCGCGCGAAAAGTCTTCCTTATAAATCAATAATGGACCAACACCTTTTCCTAAAGCACCACCAGCTTCTAATAAATGATAATTAGCTTTAACCAAGGGCCAAACACCGTAACTGATTTTCGAAATAGGCAGCTTGCCTTGTAATGCCCACTCGTTAAGGGTTTGAACGTCTTCCAAGTGTAACTTAAATTCATAACCCTTGGTATCAATTTTATGATTCACCAAAGCATCAAAAATAAATGTATCGTTTGGGCAGGGAGAAAATCCAAGTTCAATCAAGGGCATCTTAAGCAGTTTTATATAAAGCGTCTAAGTATTCTAATAAGGTTTCGTTCAAATTATAAATAGCTTCTTGTATTTTCCATTTGGACTTATCGCGTTCGCCCACATAATTACTTACTGCACGCAATTGAATAAATGGAATAGTTAAATCACGTCCTATATAATGTAAGCTAGCTCCTTCCATCGATTCAAGTACTGCTTTATATCTTCCACTAAATAATTCTATTTTACTCTTATCAGTACTAATAGTATTTACAGTTACTGCTTTTTTAGTAGGCAAATTCAATACATTAAACTGGTTCAACCATGGATTAGGCAGACTCTTTTTTTCATAAGGAGCATCATTGGGTTTGTCAAATTTCATGTCAAATAAATCTTTCCAAACTTTATTTTCCATCACACCGATATCTCCTGCAAAATCATCTTTTACTGCGAATACTTTACCCAAAGGAATCTTTTTATCAAAACACCCTGCAATACCCACCTGAATAATTAGGGTAGGGGTCTCTTGCGTAAACATCTTCATTAAGGAAACGCTTGAAGCCAACATACCAATACCGGATTCATGAAAACCCACTGAAAACTTTTTGCTGTTCCCAACATATTTAGGGTTAATCTTCTGGAAACTTGGCATCCATTCGCCATGGGTAGCTGCTGAAATTATTACTCTCATATAGTAAAGGTCGTTAAAGGCATGAGAAAAATGGGAACTTAACGTCAAATTTATATCTTTGCGCTCTAATATATTTGACTACATGGTGTATTTAACGAGAGTAGAGCATTTTAATGCAGCACATAAATTGGCTAATCCTAATTGGTCAAAGGAAAAGAATGAAGAAGTGTTTGGTGTATGTGCGAATGAAAATTGGCATGGTCATAACTATGAATTATTGGTAACTATAAAGGGTGATCCACATCCTGAAACTGGCTTTTTATATGATGTAAAAAAGTTGAGCATCATGATTAAGCAACACATTATAGACGAACTAGACCATAAAAATTTGAATATAGATGTGCCCTTTATGCAGGGAAAAATGTGTAGTACCGAAAATTTAGCCATTGCTATTTGGGAGCAATTAGCCCCTCATTTGCCTAAGGAAGTACAGCTTCATTGCATTAAATTATACGAAACACCTCGCATTTTTGTTGAATATTTTGGCTAATTACTACTTAATACCTCAAACGTTTAATTTTTTAACAAAAAGATTAAACAATCTAGCTTCTGCCGCGTTATTATTATTGTAACTTTATCCTCTTAATTTGGAAGCATGAATCAAAAAGTAGCAGTATTTAGAAAAGAGCATTTTAATGCTGCGCACCGTTTGTTTTGTGCCGATTGGACGGACGAAAAAAACAAGCAAGTTTTTGGAGCCTGTGCAAACCCAAATTATCATGGTCACAACTATGAGTTAGTAGTGCAAGTAACTGGAGTGCCAGATCCAATAACCGGATTTGTAATAAACACTAAGGACTTAAGCACAATAGTAGAGGAAGAAGTGAAGAGTAGGTTTGATCACAAAAATTTAAACTTAGATACCGAGGTTTTTAATAAGTTAAATCCAACTGCCGAGAATATTGCAATTGTGATTTATAATTTAATAAGACCAAGATTATCTGAATCACTTGATTTAAAAATTCGTCTGTATGAAACAGAAAGAAACTTTGTCGACTATCCCGCTTAATGAAAATAAGTTAGCGATAGACAATTTATTAATTGAAGAAATGGGTGACCAACATAAGGCAAGCTCAGTGGATACGCCATTGCGCGCGGATGCATTTGAGAAATCAGATGAAGAAAAGATTGCTGCCATTGAGCCACATTTTAAAGCTATCATGGAAATATTGGGTATGGATTTACGTGATGATAGTTTAAGAGGTACGCCATTACGTGTTGCAAAAATGTATGTAAAAGAATTATTCCAAGGGTTGAATCCTGCGAATATGCCAAGCATGACTTTGTTTGAAAATAAATTTCAGTACAATGAAATGTTGGTAGAAAAAAATATTAATTTTTATACGAATTGTGAGCATCACTTTGTGCCTTTCTTTGGTAAAGCACATGTTGCCTATATTAGTAGCGGTAAGGTAATTGGTTTAAGTAAGTTAAACCGATTGGTAGAATATTTTTCAAAGCGTCCACAAGTACAAGAGCGTTTAACCATGCAAGTGGGTAAAGCATTGCAAACCGTATTGCAAACACAAGATGTTGCCATTATGATGGATGCTAAACATTTATGTGTATCAAGTCGCGGAGTTAAGGATGATAGCTCAAATACAATCACTACTTTTTTTGGAGGCAAGTTTCAAGAAGAACAGACAAAGATGGAATTTTTGAAATACATCGAAATAAATGACTAAAACGCATTAGTTCATAGTGAATGGGTTAGTTTAGTACAATTTAGGTGGAGTGAAAGCTCCACCTTTTTTATGCATACTTATTCATATTAAGTAATATTAAACTATATATTACGTTTCATTACAAAGTATCATAATGTTTTACGATATGTGTCTATAGATTTACTTCGAATATTTTGATACATTGTGAATTAATAACATATTGTATCGTGAATAATCAAAACCAGGCTATTATGACCAAATTGAAATATAAATTCAATGAGTTCTTGATGAACATGCAGGGTATACTAATGCGTGACCACAACACAATGGAACCAATGCATCGTTTACATACGTATAAACTGGAGGAATTGGGCAATAAATTACCTGGTTGGCAATTGGAAATCCAAACCTTAGAGGACGGTAAAATTGTTTATTTAGAAAACAGAACAACTAAGTTGACTGTAATTTATAATAGCTCTAATCAATTTGTAAGAATCACTGACGAATATTGGAAGGATCTTAAAATGGGATTTATTAGAAAGTCATTTAACCTAAAAAAATATTGTTTAAACTAACATTGCTTGTTCTACTTATAGTTTTGTTGATGGATTAGTTTTTTATAGATGGGGTGTAGGTGAGGCGAAAGCTTCACCTTTTTTTATGACCTAGGTCATATTTATTAAGATATATAATAATACCTAATATTTAAATATAATGAATATCAATGACTCCATAAATTACACTGAATAAATTTAGTATTGACACGCATTTTAAGGTTCTAAGGCAATTTGCAATGAATTTAGCGTTCGATTAATAATCTAAACCTATAATTCGATCTCGATGATGAAGACTATTTTACAAAACACATGTGTTAATATTTTAACGTGTTCTTTGCTTGTTTTAGCAAGTTTTTCAACGGTAAGTGCTGCAAAGGGAGGAGGGGCTAATACTGTAGACGATGGGCCTTCTATTAAGAATATTACTGTATATACTACTAATAACTTGCCAGTTAAAGTGGAGTTGACAAATTCTTCAACGATTGCTGGTTATAGTAGGACAATACAATCAAGTAACCCTTCTGGTACTTATACCATTACATATGAGAATGGTTCACTTTATACAAATTTAGGAACAGGTATTTATACAGTTACTTACTCTAAAACCAAAATAGAAAATAGTAGAAGTAATACTACAACATTGACACAATTGGTTACAGTTAAAAATGTAGAAATAACTTATCCTCCTTATGTTCAAATTGATTTTACTAAAAAAGATGCTAAAGATAGGTTTCATACTAATACTATTAATGCATTAGAAGCAGCTAAGGTTTCAATTAAAATTGACAATGAATCTGCCTTTGATATTTCTAGTAAAGATGACAATAATGGATTTTATCTAAAATTTAGTTTGACAAATTATGATGGATATTCAGCCAACAATGATTTATTTGAAGAAATCAAACAAGAAAAAACCACTAAAAATACTAAAGTAACATTTGTTGTTTTGCATAAACCTGAAAATGCAGAGAAATTGGAAGACAATGGGTCAAATGCAGATTTCAATGATACACATGAAAATGCCCCAACTGAAACAAAGCCAGACAATACAATTACACTTACATCAGGATCAAAGAATCAAGTAGTATGTCTTGGTACATCAATTGCTAGTAATACTTATTCAACAACTGGAGCAACTGGAGTCATTGTCAGTGGTTTGCCAAGTGGGGTGGAATATAATTTTTCTGATCAAAAAGTATTAACATTATCAGGTACATCAACAGTATTAGGTACATTCACATATACAATTTCATTAACAGGTGGGACAGGTTCAGTAACAACTACTGGAACTATTACCGTTAATGCATTACCAACTGCAAGTATCTCTGGATCAATAGTAATTTGTCAAAATAGTAGTACCCCTTCAATTACATTTACAGGCGCTGGTGCTACTGCACCATATGTTTTTAGTTATACATTAAATGGAGGTGCAAGTCAAACGATTACATCAACTGAAAACACTGCAACAGTTTCTGTTCCAACAAATGTTGCTGGTAACTATTCTTATGTATTAAATTGGGTTAAGGAATCAAGCGCTACTGCTTGTTCAAATACGGTAAGTGGAACTGCATCTGTAACAGTTAATCCGACACCAACGGTAGATGCTGTTACATCACAAGTAAAATGTAATTTGACTGCTTCGGATATAATTAATTTTTCAGGCACAGTAAGTGGAACGAGTTATGCATGGACTAATAGTAATACATCAATAGGTATAGTAGAGAGTGGAAGTGGAAATATTTCTAGTGTTCAATTAACTAACTCAACAAGTTCACCAGTATCTGGAAAGTTTTCGGTGACGCCTACTGCAAATAGTTGTGTTGGTGCTGCAGGAACATTTACTGTAACAGTTAATCCAACACCAACGGTTGAAGCAGTTACAACACAAGTAAAATGTAATTTAACTGCTTCGGATATAATTAATTTTTCAGGTACAGTAAGTGGAACGAGTTATACATGGACAAATAGTCAAACATCAATTGGTATTGGAGCTGGCGGAAGTGGAGATATTTCTAGCGTTACATTAACTAACTCAACAAGTTCACCAGTATCTGGAACATTTTTGGTGACACCTACTGCAAATGGTTGTGATGGTGCTGCAGGAACATTTACTGTAACAGTTAATCCAACACCAGAAACACCAAAATTAGTTGCGAGTGACAATGGAAATAATTTTTCTGCAAATATTATATTAACTGCAACTGTTCCAACATTGAATTTTGATCCAACGAAATATACATATTACTGGTATTGGGATAATGATATATCTAAGGCATTAACACCAACTAATTCAGATAATACTTACACACTTAATTTGAGTTCTAATAATGGTATTTATACTGTTCAAGTAAGAGATGGAAAAGGTTGTTTGAGTGCGGTTTCGAATGCTGCTACTATAGCACCTACTGGATACTCACCTTCATCAATGAGCAATCCATCAATAGCATCTAGTTCAAATATGACAGATGGAGAAGGAAATGATGAAACATCAAGTATCCCTGCGAATTACGTAATGGAATCTTCTGCTAATGACGATAATATTGAACCACTTAATTTTGACAATTTAATTACTCAATATATTTACGATAGAACACATGTTAATAGTAGTTATACATTACTTGCATACAATGTATTAGATCTAGGTGACAATAATATTATTGAAAAAGGTGCCGCAGGTATTATTAATCCATATAATAACAAGACCTCGAAATTCAAAGTAAAAAGTGATTTGATAGTAAAAGAGGATGGCGCATTTATTCAAGTTCCTTTTGATATTCCATCTTACTTGAGTTTGTCAAATGTAAAGAAATTTTTCAAAAGCAACGTGAGTATAGATCCAACTAATATGCCTACACCTCTTGTTTCTACTAAATATTCAGGAAATTATATAAATACTAAAGAGGAAGCAAAGAATATAAAGACGACTGATCCTCAGACATTAAAAGATAGTTATAGAAATTTAACTTTACAAAAAGGAACTATCACAACATTGACTGGTAACGCTTTCGGCACGTTAAAAATAGAACAAGGAGCTGATGTGACTTTTGATCCCTTGGTTAGTGAAATTTATATTAAAGATCTTCAAATAGTAAAAGGTCCAATTAATGGATCAACTGTTATTAGATTTACTCATGATGTAAAAATAAATGTAAGCGATAAAGTGAATATTGGTAGTAATGTATGGTTTAACCCTACTGCTAAAAAAGTTACATTCTATTATGGTTCTGCAACAACCACTACAAATAAGGAAAATGAAGATGATTATGGATTTTTTGTAAAAGGTGGTAAAACTAATTTTAATGCCAATGTATTTGCTCCTAATGCTACTTTGAATATAACTGGTGGATATGCATATGGTGAATATGGTAAAGATAAAAAGAGCAACTCTACTTTAGAAGATGATGAAGAAAAGTACGCCAACTTGGGAACTGACTTTGTAAATATGTCTGGATTTTTTATTGCCAATAAAATAATTTCAAAAGGAAAAAATATTAAGTGGAGCAACCAACCTATAGCTGCGACTGTATCTGTAAATCCTTTCATCTCTCCATTTGGTACTTCTGATTTAACAACTGAAACTGTTACTGAAGAATCAATTCCTGTAGCAGAAGGTCTTACAGTAACGGTAGCACCAAATCCGAGTTCATATAGCTTTACCATTAAAGTTGCAAGCAAATTTGACACACCGTATTCAATGATTATCCAAGATGCATCAGCAAATGTTGTTGAGTCTCGTACTAATCTAATGCCAAATGCTGCAATTCAAATTGGTCAAAGCTTTAGAGCAGGAATCTATTATTTGCAAATAATACAAAATGATCAACGAAAGGTTGTGAGATTGGTAAAGGTTAATTAATGGGTAGATATTATAAGTTGTGTATGATTTAAATGATTTTATATATTTTTGGCAAAATGAATGATATGTCAAAACACGCTTATGTATTTCCTGGACAAGGAAGCCAGTTTTCTGGAATGGGTAAAAACTTGTACGAACAAAATGAAGCAGCAAAAGCTTTATTTGAAAAAGCCAATGAAATTTTAGGCTTTCGTATTAGTGATATCATGTTTGAAGGAACTGATGAGCAATTAAAGCAAACTAATGTAACACAGCCTGCAGTCTTTATACATTCTGTAATTGCCTATTTAACTATGCCACAAGTTGTGCCAGATATGGTAGCGGGGCATTCACTAGGAGAGTTTAGTGCATTGGTTGCAAATAAGACTTTGAGTTTTGAAGATGCACTTCGTTTAGTGAGTATACGAGCAAAAGCAATGCAAGCGGCTTGTGAAATTCAGCCATCAACAATGGCGGCGGTATTGGCATTAGCTGATGAAAAAGTAGAAGAAGTATGTGCTTCGGTGTCTTCAGAATCTGGAGAAGTAGTAGTTGCAGCAAATTATAACTGTCCAGGACAATTAGTAATATCGGGTTCAATAAAAGGAATTGAAATTGCATGTGAGCAAATGAAAGCGGCTGGTGCAAAAAGAGCATTAGTGTTACCAGTTGGGGGAGCGTTCCACTCACCATTAATGGAGCCTGCTAAAATTGAATTAGCAGCAGCCATAAAAGCAACCACTTTTAACACCCCAATTTGCCCCGTTTACCAAAATGTGGTAGCAAAAGCAGTAACCAATCCGGCTGAAATTCAAGAAAATTTAATAGCACAATTAACCGGTGCAGTAAAGTGGACACAGACTGTTCAAACAATGGTGGCCGACGGTGCAACTGCATTTACAGAGGTTGGTCCAGGCAAAGTTTTACAAGGTTTAGTACAAAAAATATATAAAGAAGCCGTTGTTGATGGTGTAAACTAAAAATACGACAACAACTTTCAAAATTTACTAGCGTCTAGAGCAATCTCTAGGCGCTTTTTTCGTTTATATCAATTGATCTAGGTGTATTTAAACATATT
>CANFLP010000061.1 GCA_947447835.1 Bacteroidota bacterium | reverse complement strand
TTCCACTAGGTCTTGCCGAAATTTTACTACCATCCTCTGTTATAAATTGTAGCACATTACTTTTTGGTAAATTAATTTTCCATGTTTCACCCGTTAGTAAATTAGTCCCCTTCTGTAATTCATAATCTAATAAAGTAGCTACTTTCGATTCATTAATTGATGCTGGAGGCGCTTGCCTATACCCTTCCATCATATTTGCAATCTCTTGTTGTCCGTTCATACCCTTCTTTGTGATGCTAATTAGGTTTTCATAATAAAAACCATACTGCACATACAACTCAATCATCTTATCAAATAAGGTCTTACCCTTGCTTTTCTCATAGGCCGCCATTTCACACATTAATGCCACAGCACTTACCGCATCTTTATCTCTAATTTGATCCCCAATCATTAATCCAAAACTTTCTTCCCCACCAATTACATAATTCTCTTTGCCTTCTTTTTCTTTAATCAACTCGGCAATCCATTTAAAGCCAGTCAATACATTATAACAAGCTACATTGTTTTGTTTAGCAACCTCATTAATCATTTCAGTAGTTACAATTGTAGTAATCACCATATCATTTGCATTGGCAACCCCTTTTACCTTGCGTGCTTCCATCATATAAGCAAATGCTAATACTGCAGTTTGATTCCCATTCATTAAGACCCACTCACCTTTATGATTCTTTACACCCACACCAACACGGTCTGCGTCGGGGTCTGTACCTAATAAGATATCTGCATCCAATGCTTTTGCTTTGGCTAACCCAATGCTCATGGTTTCACTTTCCTCTGGATTTGGATATGTAACTGTTGGGAAATTCCCGTCTGGAGTTGATTGTTCCTCAACTACATTGACATTGGTAAAACCAAATTCAGCTAATACTTTTGGCACCAATGTAATACCCGTGCCATGTATTGGAGTGTATACAATTTTTAAATCATTTTGTGCTGCAATCACTTCTGGGTAAACACTCAAAGACTTAACCATTTTGATATAAGCCTCATCCATTTCTTTACCCAATAATTGAATATTAGCGTCTCCTCCTGTCCATTTAACATCATCCACCGATTGAATGGCCTCTACTTCGGTAATTACATTTTTATCATGTGGTGGTACCAGTTGACCCCCATCATTCCAATAAGCCTTATAGCCATTATACTCTTTGGGGTTATGTGAAGCAGTACATACCACCCCAGCTTTGCAACCTAAATATCTAATTGCAAAACTTAATTCCGGTGTTGGTCTTAATGCTTCAAATAAATAAACGGTAAAACCATTTGCAGCAAAAACCTGCGCCGTTGTTTCAGCGAAAAATCTTGAGTTATTTCTACTATCATGAGCAACCGCTACACTTATCTTTTCCCCAGGATAGGATTTAGCCAAATAATTGGAAAAACCCTGGGTAGCCATCCCTATGGTATATTTATTAATTCGGTTAGTACCTACGCCCATTATTCCTCTTAAACCACCAGTTCCGAACTCTAAATTTTTATAAAAAGACTCCTCCAACTCACTAAGCTGATTTGCTTGTAAATCACGAATGGATTGTTTAGTGGCTTCATCATAATTACCTGCTAACCAAGTAGCTACTTTTTGATCTATTGACTGGCTCATTACTACGCTATTTAACACTGTTTAAGAATACTGGCAAATTAAATAATTCCGCTTAATATATGTACTAAATAGGGCATTAGTTTTGATGTGCATTATTTGAGGGTATTTTAAAGGTATCGAAGACCTAAATGGGTTAAATTTGTAGCAATCCATTATGAATCTATAAACCAATATTATGGCATTGATTGCGGAGCTTTTATTTGGCCTTATTTCGGCTGCAGCATTTTTCCTATTTGGGAAAAACTTACTTGCTATAAGAAGGAACATTCTTATAGGAAAAGAAGTGTCACTAAACGACCACCCAAGTAAAAGATGGAAAAACGTTTTGTTATTGGCATTTGGTCAAAAGAAAATGTTTCGCAACCCATTAGTTGCATTTTTACATTTGATTGTATATGTTGGCTTTATTATTATCAATATTGAGTTACTAGAAATTATAGTTGACGGAATCACCGGAAGTCACCGCGCCTTTGCCCCTTTCTTAGGAACTTGTTATGGTTTTATAATAAATTGTTTTGAAATTTTAGCTGCATTGGTTTTGATTGCTTGCGTTATATTTTTCTCTCGACGAAATATTATTCGTATAAAAAGATTTATTAGCAAAGACTTAAATGGTTGGCCTCGATCTGACGCTAATGCAATCTTAATTACTGAAGTAGTTTTAATGAGCTTGTTTTTAATCATGAACGCCGCAGATCCTGAAAGTAATTTTCTTGTATCTTCTTACTTAAAACCATTATTGAAAGGATTGTCTGAATCACAATTAAGCTTGATTGAACACACAGCTTGGTGGATACATATCTTGGGCATTTATGCATTTATGAACTACCTGCCTTACTCAAAACACTTGCATATCATTTTAGCATTTCCAAATGCATATTATGCTTCTCTATTACCTAAAGGCGAGATGCACAATATGGTGTCTATTCAAAATGAAGTCTTATATGCAATGCAACCAGAATTAGCACCTACAGATGCAGCAGCTCCTGAAAAATTTGGTGCTAAGGACGTAATGGATTTAAGTTGGAAAAATTTAATGGATGCATACAGTTGTACCGAATGTGGAAGATGTAGTACAGCATGCCCAGCCAATAGCACCGGAAAATTATTAAGCCCTCGTAAAATAATGATGTCTACAAGAGACAGACTAGAAGCAGTTGGAAAAAATATTGAAAAAAACAAGTCTTATGTAGAAGACGGCAAGTCGCTCTTACATGATTATATTAGTGTAGAAGAATTAAGGGCTTGCACCACATGTAACGCTTGTGTAGAAGAATGCCCAATTAGTATTTCACCATTGGATATTATCTTAGAATTAAGAAGATCATTAGTGATGGAAGAAAGCAATGCGCCAGCCGAATGGAATGGCATGTTTAGTAATATCGAAAATAATTTTGCACCTTGGAAGTTCTCTCCTGACGACAGAGACGCATGGACTTCTCAAGCATAAAATAAGATTGTATGAAAGTATCAACAATGGCTGAATTCATGGCAAGAGGTGAACAACCCGAAGTTTTATTTTGGGTAGGTTGCGCTGGCAGCTTTGATCAAAGAGCTCAAAAAATTACCAAAGCATTTGCTACTATATTAGATAAGGCAGGTGTACGCTATGCTATTTTAGGAAAAGAAGAAGCTTGCACAGGCGACCCTGCGCGCAGAGCAGGTAACGAATTTATGTTTCAAATGATGGCCTATCAAAATATTCAAATATTAAATGGCTATGAAATTAAAAAAATTGTAACTACCTGTCCGCATTGTTTTAATACATTGAAAAATGAATACCCTGCACTTGGTGGAGTTTATGATGTAATTCACCACACTACCTTCTTACAAGAGTTAATTGAGCAAGGGAAAATAAAATTCACCGATAGTAACGAATGGAAAGGAAAGTCTATCACTTACCATGATAGTTGTTATTTGGGTAGAGCAAATGAAATTTACGAAGCTCCAAGAAAAGTTTTAGAAAGTTTGGATATGGAGTTACGCGAAATGAAACGATGCAAGTCCAAGGGGTTATGTTGTGGTGCTGGTGGTGCACAAATGTTTAAGGAAGAAGAAAAAGGAGATAAAAGAATTAATACAGAACGTGCTGATGAGGCTATTGAAACTAAAGCTGATTTTGTAGCAAGTGCTTGCCCTTTTTGTAATACGATGATGACTGATGGAATCAAAAATAGAGATGCCGAAGTTAAAACCGAAGTGTTGGATATTGCAGAGATTATTGCCAAGGCTATACAATAATCAACTAATGAGCACTCGGATAAATGTTAAAAACTATTCATTATGACCGTAGACTTAGCAACTATATTACCTGCCAATTTTCATCCGCAATCTAAATTGTGGATTTATCAGGCAAACCGCACTTTTACAATGAGTGAATTATTCCAGATTGAAGAAGTGTTGGAACAATTTATAGACAGCTGGAAGAGTCATGGTGCTGATGTAAAAGGATTTGGCACAGCGCTATATGGACAATTTATTATTTTAATGGCTGACGAGTCCTTTACCACAGTTGGAGGTTGCAGTACAGATAGTTCGGTACATGTAATTAAAGCAATTGAAAAAATGACAGGTGTGCAAATGTTTAATAGAGAGTTACTGGCATTTTGGGTAAAGGATAAAGTGCAAACCATTCCTATGGCACAAGTGCCGTATGCGTTAGAAAATGGCATTTTACAAAAGGATACTTTATACTTTAATAACCTAGTTGCCAATAAGGCCGAAATGGAAACAAAGTGGATGCAACCAATAAGTGAAAGCTGGTTAGGTAAAAAGTATATCAAATAATTGACTCATTAATAAGCTCCATTCAAATACATTAAGCCCTTTATGAAAACTGTTTACGCAATTCCAAACTGCAACACTGTCAAGAAAGCATTAGACTGGCTAAAAGACAATAAAGTTGCTTATGAATTCCATGACTATAAGAAAAAAGGAATAACCGCTACTCAATTAACTGCATGGAGTAAGCAAATTGGATGGGAAGCATTGATAAATAAGAAAGGGGCAACTTGGAGACAATTACCAAAAGAAGTTCAAGAAATGATTACCACACAGAAAGCAGCCATTGCATTAATGATGGAGAAAACTTCAATTATTCGCCGACCACTCATTGAAGAAGACGGTAAAATACTAACACTCGGATTTGACGAGATCGAATACAAAAAAGCCCTAAAATAATTTAGGGCTTTTTTTATTATAGACCAGACTTCTATTTTGTGATAAGCTTATTTAATATTCGTAGCTAATATTTTTTCTAAATCCTCTCCTCTTAAATCCCTTCCAATTACAACTCCTTTTGGATCAATTAAAAAGTTAGCAGGAATGCTTTGAATCCCAAACTGAACTGCAACTTCATTGTTCCAATATTTCAAATCACTTACATGTGTCCATGTTAAGCCATCTTTTTTAATAGCTTCTAACCACTTGCTTTTATCTTGATCTAATGAAACACCAAGGATAGTAAAGCCTTTTGCTTTGTATGCATTGTATGCCTTAACCACATTGGGATTTTCTGCTCTACATGGTCCACACCAACTAGCCCAGAAATCAATTAATACATACTTACCTCTTAATGAACTTAAGCTAACTGATTTACCGTTCACATCGTTTTGCTTAAACTCGGGAAGTACTGATCCAACTTTTCCAACACCAGCAGACTGAACTGATTTTTCTATCAAATCTGCAAATGGTCCTTTCTTTGCAGGGCCTTCCAATAATGCATACATATCTGCGATATGATCTTTAATATAGGGTGCAAAGTTGGCAGTTTGAATCAAGAACAAAGTGGATACAGGAGATTTATTATTTGACTTAATTAAATCAGTTACTGTCTTAGCAATATCAGCCTCTTTTAATTCAATTTCTTTTGCAATAGAATCCTTTGCTTTTGATCCAGCAGGAGAAGCTACTAATGACTTATCTCCAAATAAACCCTGAATCTTTGGAGTCAATGTTTTCATATAAGATAAATATAAATCCTGACTAGCAGAACCTTTATACTCGATTAACTCGGCTTTTTGAATGTCACCAGAAACTGTCATTTGATCATTACCTACAAAAACTGGAATTTTAGCAGGCAAGCCCGCAAATCCTAAAACATAAATACTTGGGTTTTCTATTTTAGCACTCAAAGTAAACTTACCCCCTACCGATTTTGAGGAATCAATAACCTTATTAGCCATGCCATCAATTAAGGATACTGTTGCCCCTTCTGGTACGTTTTTTAAGTCACCTGCAATTTGTAATTTTTGCGCATTTAATTGCGTGATGGCTAAGAAGGACAGAAGTCCGAATGTGATTTTTTTCATGTGTTTATTTTTTCTATCAACCTTAAGCTGATATGCATATTCAAATATAAGTGGTTTATTATAAATAGCCATTATGGCCCCTGCCTCTTTATTCAGGCTTATGCCTTTCTGCTAATACTTTAACAACATCTTTTAAAGTATACCCTTTTGCCTGCAAAAGAATTAAGTAATGAAAGAGTAAATCAGCCGATTCATCTAAAAACAGTTTTTCATTATTATCCTTTGCTTCAATTACTACTTCAACTGCTTCCTCTCCTACTTTCTGTGCAATTTTATTGATTCCTTTTGCAAATAAACTTGCCACATAAGAACTATCAGGGGCAGCCGTTTTTCTTTGTGCAATGACTGCTTCCAATGTATTTAAGAAATCAGTATTTGCTGGAATATTCTCTCCCCCCCAACAAGTATCCGTTCCATTATGACAAACAGGGCCAACTGGTGTTGCTTGTATTAATAAGGTATCATTATCACAGTCAACAGACATGCTTACATAATTTAAGAAATTGCCGCTCTCTTCCCCTTTCGTCCAAAGTCTTGATTTTGATCTGCTATAAAAAGTAACTTTCTTCTGTGATAAAGTGGCGTCTACTGCTTCTTGATTCATAAAGCCCATCATTAACACTGCTTTTGTATTGGCATCTTGAATAATAGCGGGAACTAGTCCGTCGGTATATTTTGAGAAATTGATATTCATAATTAAAATTACTAAATGTTAAACTAAGTATTTGATTTAAGCCCTTAATAGTTTAGATGGCTATAAACGAATAGAAATGCCTTTATTACTTAAGTATTGTTTTAAATCCGGAATGGCTACTTCTTTATAATGGAAGATGCTTGCGGCCAAGGCTGCATCCGCCTTGCCTTGTGTAAATACATCATAAAAATGCTGCTCATTACCCCCGCCACCAGATGCTATAATAGGAACAGGTAGTGTTTCTGCCAATTGCGCAGTAATGTCTAAAGCAAAGCCTTGTTTGGTTCCATCATGATTCATTGATGTTAATAATATTTCACCTACACCCAAATCCACTGCTTCTTTTGCCCAATCAGTTACCAGTTTATCTGTTTTCTTTCTTCCTCCATTTAAATACACATACCAATTATTGTCTTCTTCACATTTTGCATCAATCGCTAATACTACACATTGACTTCCGAAATTCTTTGCAAACCTTTTAATAATGGTGGGGTCTAAAAAAGCAGCCGTATTTACTGAAATTTTATCTGCTCCGTTTTGCAAAAGAATACTTACATCTGCTTCGGTTTTAATGCCGCCGCCCACTGTGAATGGTATATTTATTCTGTGTGCAATTTTATTCACCAACTCACTTAATGTTTTTCTCTTTTCAACAGTTGCTGTGATATCTAAAAAAACCAATTCATCTGCTCCCTGTTCTGCATACAAAGCACCTAATTCAATAGGGTCGCCTGCATCTCTAATCTGCTCAAAGTTGATCCCCTTTACGGTACGACCATCTTTGATATCTAAACAAGGAATTATTCTTTTGGTTAACATAGTGATAATTTAAGCTTCCGTAATTTTATGTTTAAAAATTTGAAAGCGCTTCTAATGTGATTCTGTTTTCATAAATAGCTTTACCCACTATGGCAGCGGAACAACCAATGGTACGTAAATCAATTAAATCCTGCATATTACTTACACCCCCACTCGCAATTAATTGCAAGCTTGGAAATTTCGCAATTATTTTTTTATACAAATCAGTTGAAGGCCCTTGTAATTTTCCATCTTTTTGAATATCGGTACAAAACATTTGCTTTACGCCTTTGTCCATGTATGATTGCATAAAAGTATAAACGTCGATATCTGTTTTTTCCAACCAACCTCCGATTGCAATTTTTTCTTCAAACACATCTGCACCTAACATGAATACTTCTGGGCCGAAACGTTCTATCCACTCTTCAAAAATATTTCTACTTTTCACCGCTAAGCTTCCAATGGTCGCATAGGCGGCACCTGTATCCAAAACTGTTTTTAAAGTGGACTCCTTTTTAATGCCTCCGCCGAAATCAATTTTTAAGCTTGTATTATTTGCAATCTTTTCTAACACTTTCCAATTCACCACTTCACCAGCTTTAGCTCCATCTAAATCTACCAAATGCAAACGCATCAAACCAATACCTTCAAACGCCTTGGCTACTTCCAATGGGTCTTCGTTGTAAATTTTCTTTTGCGCGTAATCGCCTTCAGTGAGTCTTACACATTTGCCTTCAATTAAATCTATCGCTGGAATAATTTGCATGTATCTTATTTATTAAACAATTATTATTTTAATTACAAGTTTAAAAAGTTTTGGATAATCTGTTCTCCTACTTTTGCCGATTTTTCAGGATGAAATTGTACCCCATAAAAATTATCCTTTTGCAATGCACTACTATAGGGCTGCACATAATTGGTAGTGGCAATAGTATGATTACCTAGTGCCGCATAATAACCATGTACAAAATACGTGAAGCTATCCTCCTTAATGCCATTAAATAAATCAGATTTTAAATTGTGAATGGTATTCCATCCAATTTGAGGGACTTTAATAGTTGCTTCTGTAGGTTTAAATAATTTTACTTGCTCCTCAAAAATGCCCAAGCATTGCGTATCATTTTCCTCCGAATAGGCACACATTAATTGCATACCTAAACAAATACCCAATACAGGTTGCTTCAAATTTTTAATTACCTGATCTAATCCTCGCTCTTTTAAATACTGCATTGCAGTACTCGCTTCACCAACACCCGGGAATATTACTTTATCGGCGGCTTGAATGGCTTCCACATTGTCAGTTACAGTCGCAGTTACCCCCAATCTTTCTAATGCATAAAGCACCGATTGAATATTACCTGCGTTGTATTGTATAATAACTGTGTTCATTTATTAGTCTTAATTAGTTAAGCCGTCCAATTGCTAGCTTAATACCGATTTTAAAAATTGCGAAGTTGTCTCTTCAATAGATACACTTTTTGATAAGGCATTAATATAAGCCGAACCAATAATTGCTCCATTAGAATAAGCAGCTACAGCATCAAAAGTTTCTTTATCCTTAATACCAAAACCAACCAAGACAGGATTTTTTAATTTCATTGCTTGAAGCCTTTGCAAGTATACTGCCACTTTTGAAAAATCTTTATCCTTTCCTGTTGTTGCTGATGAACTGACTGCATATAAAAATCCAGTACTTAGACTATCTAATTTTCTTAAGCGCTCTTCTGGTGTTTCAGGCGTTACTAAAAACACAAAATCTAACCCATTTTCCTTAATAGTTTTACCATACAAATGTTCAAATTCAAATAAAGGCAAATCCGGAAGAATCAATCCATCTACTCCCACTTCTTTTGCTTTTTTACAAAATGCTTCAAATCCATATTGCAATATTGGATTCATATAACCCATTAATACCACAGGAATATGGATACTATTACGCATAGTCGCTAATTGTTCAAACAAAGTATCAATAGTCATACCATTTGCCAAAGCAACATTCCCACTTGATTGAATCACTTCGCCATCGGCTAATGGATCGCTATAGGGCATGCCTAATTCAATAATATTAGCCCCATTAGATTGTAAACTTCCCATAACTTCCAAAGTACTATTTAATTTAGGGAACCCTGCAGTACAATACACGTTTAATACGCGTTTAGATTGCTTTTCAAATAATTCCGATAACCTTGACATATCTAATTCTTTAAATGATCATTTGTTGTTTAGTGAAGTTGCTAATACTACTTCACAGTTAATTCTATTTTTGCAAATCCATTGCTTGCATATAAGTTGCTAAATCTTTATCCCCTCTTCCACTTAAACAAACCACCACTACATCGGTTGGCTTAAGATTCATTTTAGGCAAAACCGAAAAGGCATGTGCAGTTTCCAATGCAGGAATAATGCCTTCTATTTTTGAAATATGAAAAGCAGACTCCAATGCTTCCTCATCTGTTGCACTCATAAAGGTGCCTCGCTTGCTTTCATATAAAAATGCATGCAATGGGCCAATGCCTGGATAATCTAAACCAGCACTAATACTATGCGGCTCTACCACCTGGCCATCGGGCGTTTGCATTAAGATACTTTTACTGCCATGCAAAATACCAGGCTTACCCAATTGCGTCGTTGCTGCACTCATTCCAGAATATACTCCGTATCCAGCAGCTTCAACAGCAACAAGTTCCACAGATTCCTCATTTAAAAAATGATAGAAAGCGCCAGCAGCATTAGATCCACCACCTACACATGCAACTACATGCGTTGGTAATTCAGAACCTGTTTTCTCTTTTAATTGTTTACGTATTTCTTCACTTATAACACTTTGAAAACGTGCCACCATATCCGGATAAGGATGAGGCCCTACTACGCTTCCTATAATATAATGTGTTTCATTGGGTTCATTAATCCAAGCACGAATAGCTTCATTCGTTGCATCTTTTAAGGTTTTACTTCCACTTGTGGCAGGAACAACTGTTGCACCTAACATTTTCATTCTAGCCACATTGGGCGCTTGACGTTCAATATCTTTTTCACCCATATATACCACGCATTCCATACCTTTTAAGGCACACACCGTTGCAGTTGCTACACCATGCTGACCTGCGCCCGTTTCAGCAATAATTTTTGTTTTACCTAAGCGCTGTGCTAGTATTATCTGCCCAATTGTATTATTAATTTTATGGGCACCAGTATGACATAAATCCTCGCGCTTTAAATAGATTGTAGCACCAATTTCCTTACTTAAACGTTCTGCTAAAAACAAAGGGGTAGGACGACCCACATAATCTTTCAATAATGCATCTACCTCCGCTTTAAATGCAGGATCCTGCATAATTTGCAAATACTGCGTTTTCAATGTCTCCACATTGCCGTATAACATTTCAGGGATATACGCACCTCCAAAATCACCATAGTAACCTTCGGCACTTGGGTCTTGATAATTAATTGACTTGTTAAATGAATGCATTTATAAAGGTTTTTATTTTTTCTAAATTTTTTACGCCTGGTTCAATTTCAAATTGACTATTAATGTCTAATGCAACTAAAGTTTTACCTGCCCTGGTTTGTTTCATAACTTCTATCCCTCCCATATCATTTGGACCAATACC
>CANFLP010000060.1 GCA_947447835.1 Bacteroidota bacterium | reverse complement strand
GTTGCAGGTAATACACCAGGTGTGAATACTAAAAGAGTTCGTATCTCATTCTTAAAACCAAATGGTGAAACAGCGGTGGTAGAAAAAGATGTCAAATTCACAGTGGGTACGCCTTCTGGATTAGTAGTTTCTACCGATAAGACAAGAGTATTTTACAAAGGATTGGATAACCCATTAAGTATTACTGGTGGCGGTGGTGCAGAAAAGGTAAATGTAACAGTAGAAGGTGCAGGATCAACTGTACGAAAAGCTGGTGCAGGTCAATATATTGTTAACTGTACCCAATTAGGTCAAGCAGTTATTAATGTAACCGATGGCAAAAACACACAAAAAATTGCTATCCCGGTTAAAAGAATTCCAGACCCAATTGCTATTGTTGGAGGTAAGGCTGGTGGAAACATGCAGGCGAATGTGTTTAGAGTGCAATCGGGTGTAATTGCCGACTTAAGAGACTTTGTATTTGAAGGAGTTAAGTTTAATGTGCTTTCATTTATTTTAGTTGCAACAGGAAAAGGCTTCGCAGAACCTGAATCGGTAGAAGTAAATGGTGCTGCATTTTCTGGTGCTGCAAAAAACTTACTTAAAAATTGTCAACCCGGTACTACTGTAATTATAGGTGATATTAAAGTATCAGAACCAGGAGGTGGAACTAGAAAGTTAGATCAAACAATCACGTTTATATTAGAATAGAAAATGAAAAAGAATATATTTCTAGCCGTATTTTTTGTAAGCATCTTTGCAGGTAATGTTGCCATAGCTCAGTTTAGCAATAGTTCAAAGAAAAAAGCTACAACAACTGCTGCTCAAAAAGATACTTCGATAAAGGCGACCCCAGTAATCAATGCACCAGTTAGCCCTGCTGTAACTACTGTAATTGACCCTGAGGTAAAAGCAGTCAAAGTGGTGGATACTACCATTGTTGGCGGATTTAATGCTAAAACAAAAAAGAGCCTAAGAAATAATTACGCTTTTGCTTCAGAAACAAAATCTAGAAAAACAATTAAAGAACGTGTGCCACTTCCTTATCAAGGTTTAAGAGAGGAGGACGCTTTATTTAGTGAGTTTGTTTGGGAAGAAATTGATGGTAGAGAAAAACTTAATCGCCCATTCATTTACCAAGCGTATGATGATAATGGGGACCAACGTTTTTTTGCTATCTTACTAAGAGCATTACAAGAAAAGTATGATGACGGTACGCCAAAAGTAACTCCATTCTCTGCCGAAGGAGGGGACGATCGTTTCACGCAACCTATTTCAGAAGATGAAGTAAACTCAATGCTTAAAGGAAGTTTGGACACACAGATGGTACAAAATGCCAACAATCCAAACGTATATGATACCACAGTTATTTACAATACTAAATTAGCTCCGAATCCAGATTCTATTTATACTTTCCGATTGAAAGAACAATACATTTTCGACAACAAAACAAGCAGAATGTATTGTAGAATAATTGGTATAGCGCCAGTGGCTAGTATTGTACTAAATAATAAACCAGTTAAGAAAACATTGTTTTGGTTATACTATCCTGAGCTAAGATCGGTACTTGCTAAATTTGAAGTATATAATCCAAGAAACATTTCGAATAGAATTACTTGGGAAGAGTTATTTGAAAGCAGGTATTTTAACGGGTATGTTGTGAAGTCTACGATCGACAACTTTAACGATAAAATGTTGAATGCTATTTATAAGGATCCTAAAAAGAGGTTACAAGAAGGGGATAAAATAAGACAAAAAATATTTGATTACGAGCAAGACCGTTGGGTTTACTAGTAGTTATATTGTATTGCAAATAGTTATGTTGTATTGCAAAAAAGGAAGTCAAACGACTTCCTTTTTTATTAGTAACAAATGTACTTGATTAGTTTTCGGGTTTATTGAGTGCTTCTAAAATAATGCCTGCTTTTTGTGGTCCAATTAAAATAGAAAGAGAGTCAATATTAGCCAATTTAATTTTTTGCACCGACTTATATTGTAACAAAAGCAATTCCTTGGTTTTGGGTCCTATACCAGGGATATTATCTAAACTGGTTTCCAGTGCTCCCTTGGATCTTTTACTTCTGTGAAACTGAATACCAAAACGGTGCACTTCGTCTCTTATATTTCTAATGAGTTTATGCGCTTCACTATGCCAATCTAAAATAATAGATTTACTATCACCTGGAAAGAACAATTCTTCGATATTCTTTGCAAGACCCACTGTAGTGACTTTGTCTTGAATGCCTAGCTCGGTTAATGCTTCTAAAGCAGCATTTAACTGCCCTTTACCGCCGTCAATGATAATAAGCTGGGGTAATGGTAGCTTCTTTTCAATCACCGATTTATAACGCCTTCCAACAGATTCTTTCATGCTAGCAAAGTCGTTAATACCTACCACCGTTTTTATATTAAATTTTCGGTAATCTGATTTACTAGGCACTCCATTTTTAAAACATACCATTGCCGATACAGGGTAGGCCCCTTGGAAATTAGAGTTATCGAAGCACTCAATATGCGTAGGAGTTGAACTTAAATGTAAGGCTTCTTTCATCTCCTCCAGCACCAAACTTTCTAAAGGCTTTTCTACACTTACCAAGGCTTGTTTATGTTTCCATTCTTTTAATGCATAGTCTGCATTTTTTTGTGATAAGGCAAGTAGTTGTTCCTTATCACCTGCTTGCGGAATGGTGTATTTCACTTCAAACACTTTTTCGCTTAATTCAAAAGGTACTATAATTTCTTTTGCTCTACTATTCAAATTAGTTCTAAAGTAATGTATAGCAAAAACCAAAATGGTCTCAATAGATTCTTCCAGAGGAACCGTTAAAGGCAAAATATGGGTTTGAATGATTCTTCCATTTTCTACCATTAAGTAGCTAACATAAGCCTGGTCAGCATCGTGTGCAATACTAAATACATCCATGGCATGTTGCTGCTTAGTATAGACCACCGACTTTGTTTGATAATGCTCTAATTCTTCGATCTTCTTTTTTGTTATGGCAGCTTTTTCAAAAGCCATTTCTTTAGCTTCCTCCAACATTTTTTCTTTAAGATTGGAGATGACTGGTTTAATATTTCCTTTTAATAAATATTGAACTTGCTCGATAGATGCATTGTATGATTCCAAACTCTGATGTCCTTGACAAGGCCCAAGGCAATTACCCAAATGATATTCCAAACAAACTTTAAATTTCCCTTGCGCAATATTTTTCGGTGTTAGTGGGAGTGTGCAAGTTCTTAATGGGATGGTATGTTTAATATGATCAATTAATTCACGAACGGCCATCACATTTGTAAAGGGGCCTATATAGGTACTGCCATCCTGAATTTTTCTTCTTGTTAAAAACACCCTTGGGAAGTTTTCTTTTTTAATAACAATATAAGGGTAGGTTTTATCATCCTTTAAATTGATATTATACTTAGGTTGGTAATTCTTAATTAATTCGTTCTCTAAAATAAAAGCGTCGTGTTCCGAGTTGACAATAGTGAATTGTATATCCTTAATTTTTTGAACTAACTCAATGGTCTTTAGGGTATGCTGATGATTGGATAAAAAATAGGAGCTTACCCTTTTACGAATATTCTTTGCCTTGCCTACATACAATAAACGACCGTTTTCATCAAAATATTGATAAATGCCGGGTTCTTGTGGTAGGCCTGCTTGTATTTTCTTAAATAGCTCTTTTTCCATTATTGCATCGAAAGCACAAAAATACTTTATATTTTTGTGGTATGGAATTAACTGTAAATATACCCGCCCTTCTTTTTCCAGCTATTAGTTTAATTATGCTGGCTTATACCAATCGTTTTTTGGCTTTGTCTAGCCGTGTGAGGGTTTTACATGACAAATACCAAACACAGGAGCAAAGGCATCTGGTATTTTCTCAAATTAAGAATCTTAAATATCGTCTTAAGTTAATTAGAAACATGCAAACCTACGGAGTAACATCTTTATTATGCTCCATAGTTTCTATGTTCTTTATTTATATTGAATATCAACGTGTGGCTCAATTTGTTTTTGCCTTAAGTTTGATTTCTTTTTCATGGTCTATATTTCTATCACTTATTGAAATAAGATTAAGCACCAAGGCAATCGAAATTGAATTGAGTGATATGGAAGGACTCGAAGATCCTTCGGTAATGGATTATTTGAAAAAGAAGTTTGAGCGCGATTAGTTATTCTTTCTTTCTCCAATTTGTTGTCTCCACATGGCATAGTATAATCCTTTTTCAGCTAAAAGTGAATCGTGGTTACCTTGCTCAATTACCTTGCCTTTTTCTAATACATATATTCTGGTAGCATGAATGATTGTACTTAGACGATGCGCAATCATAATGGTGATTTGCTCGCGCTCGGCCGATAATTCACGAATCGTATCAGTAATAGACTCTTCGGTTAAACTATCTAAACTAGAAGTTGCTTCATCAAATATCAATAGGTGAGGATGTCTTAATAAAGCACGTGCAATAGAAAGTCTTTGCTTTTCACCACCACTTAATTTTAAGCCGCCTTCGCCAATTACTGTTGCAAGGCCATTCCCACCTTTATCTAAAATATTAACACAGCTGGCTTTTTTCAAAGCCAATAACATTTCTTCCTCCGATGCATTAGGTGCAACAAATGATAAGTTCTCTTTAATTGTACCCGCAAACAATTGTGTATCCTGAGTAACAAAACTTATTTGATTTCTTAAGTCATTCATGTCAATCTGAGCAGTGCTTACGCCGTTTACTAATATCTGCCCTTCTTGTGATTCATATAAACCTACAAGTAGCTTTACCAATGTACTTTTTCCTGCGCCAGATGGTCCTACAAATGCAACCGTTTCGCCTTTCTTGGCTTCAAAGCTAATGTCGTCAATGGCTTTGAAATTAGCAGTTTGGTGCTGGAATCCAACATGGCTAAATGCAAGGTTTTCAATATTACCCATTTCCACAGCATTTTCTGGTTTTTGCTCAGTTGGCTTTTTCATCAAAGTATCAAAGTTGTTCAAAGAAGCTTCGGTCTCTCTATAACTCAATATGATACTACCAATTTCTTGTAATGGTCCAAATATAAAGAAGCTATAAAATTGTAATGAAATTAATTGACCAACAGTAAGTATCTCTTTAAAAATAAGCCACATTAAAGTGAATGTGATTACTTGTCTTAAAAAGTTTACCATGGTTCCTTGAATAAAACTTAAAGAACGAATGTTTTTTACTTTTCTTAATTCAAGTGCTAATATTTTATAGGTATTATTGTTAAGACGATTAATTTCTTGTGTTGTTAGTCCTAAGCTTTTCACCAATTCAATATTACGTAAGCTTTCGGTAGTTGTACCTGCAAGTGAGGTAGTTTCTTTTACTATATTCTTTTGAATGGATTTAATACGCTTACTTAATATATTAGTTACATAGGCAATAGTTCCTGCACCTAAAATATAGATAGGCATAATAGACCAATGTAGCTTAGTTGCATAGATTGATATAAATACAATACTCACCACAATTCCAAAAACCACATTTATAACATAACTGATGAATTTTTCACAATCAGCTCTTGCCTTGGTTAAGATAGATAATGTTTCACCACTTCGTTGGTCTTCAAATGCTTGAAATGGCAATTGCATAGAATGTCTTAAACCGTCTGTAAATAGTGCAGCTCCAAATTTTTGAATAATTACATTTACCGTATAGTCCTGAAATGCTTTAGCAATTCTACTTATCATAGCAGTGCCCACTAATAATAGTAGAATGCCACCAATACCTTTTAAATAGGCAGGTTCTGTTCTAATATGGCCCAACGCATCTAAGAAAGGCGTTTTTGCAAATTCGTCAATTAGTCTACCAAATAACATCGGGTCAAACATGGAGAATGTTTGGTTAATGGCAGCTAAAACAAATGCTATAATTACAAGGCTTCTAAAAGGACGGATGTATTGAAATAATATCTTCATAGTCGTTAATTGTACAAGGCGTAAATATAAACAAAGTCGCCCACTTATTGCTAAGCAGGCGATGAATTAAGCTTTATGGACCTGGTTATTAGGCCTTTTTGGCAATTAGTTATTAGGTTTTTCCTTTTGCCCGTCGGCATATAAGCGATTGTATTGGTCAATACAAGCAACCACTTCTTGTACCCCCTCTTTTTTTTCAGCACTGGTTACAAAACCTTGTGGAAGAAAAGGAAGCATTTCTTTTAAAGTATCAAACATGGACTGTACGTTTCTTGCTACAACACCAGGCTTTTCTTTATCCGATTTAGTAAATATAAGGGTATAGGGAATTTCCCATTTAAACATTTGCTCAATGAATTCTAAATCAATTTTTTGTGGGGCATGTCTGCTATCTATCAAAACAAAAACACGGTTTAAGTTGGGGCGTTTTCTTAAGTAATTCTCAATCATTTGTTCCCATCTACGTCGACTACTTTGAGAAACTTTTGCAAATCCATATCCTGGCAAATCTACAATATACCATTTGTCCCATGGACCTTTGCTTGAAGAACTCATTATTTCAAAATGGTTAATCAGCTGTGTTTTACCAGGCGTACCTGATGTCTTAGCTAAATTCTTTTGATTGCACAAGGCGTTGATAATAGAAGACTTGCCTACATTACTACGCCCTATGAATGCATATTCAGGTTGCTCTAATTTAGGGCACTGTTCAAATCCAGGACTTGAAATTAAATAAGTTGCTTTGTTAATTTTCATATTTCAATTCCCCCTATTTAGCAGCGGGTGGGGGTGGACGTTTAATGTTTAAACTATCTGCTGGATAATTAGCCTTGATAGTGTCCATTATATTTTGACACCATTGTATTAATGTTGCTTTTTCTGCCTCTGTTAATTTTGCTTCTTTATGAATAAGGGTGTAAGAGTTCAAAGGCATTTCACCTTCTTTAACTTGCTCAATCACTTCTTTTAATTTGTGATTTTGTTTGCCAATACGATAGGAAGCAAATTCGTTGAAATTAATTTCACCTTTGCCTTCGTTAACGTGGTCAGCTAACCAAAATGCTACAGGTTGAATTGATGCATACCAAGGATAAACTGTTTTATTACTGTGGCAGTCGGCGCATGCTTTATTTACAATTAGTTTTACACTATCAGTCATTGGATATAATGTAGCAATGTCCTTTTCGGCGTTACCTGATAAGTTTCTTTCCGGTTTAATAAACTGGATAGCAATTAGGATAACTAGTAATCCGATTAAAATTTTCTTTATCATAATGATGATTTTAAATGTTTGGACAATTACTATTGTTGATAGTTTAAATGCAAGTTAGTTTATTTAAATCAACACATTGCCTGTCATTTCCTTTGGTATAGCAACCCCCATCATAGTTAGGATGGTTGGTGCGATATCACCTAATTTACCGGCTTTAATTTCGCCTTTCCATTCCTTGTCAATTATAAAGAAAGGAACCAGATTGGTAGTGTGAGCAGTATTAGGGCTTCCGTCCTCGTTAATCATGTAATCGGCATTGCCATGATCGGCTGTTAAAAATATAGTGTAGCCATTATTTAAACCAGCTGTAACAATTTGCTCAACACATCCGTCCACTGTTTCAACTGCTTTTACCACCGCACTAAAAATGCCAGTATGACCAACCATGTCGGCATTAGCAAAGTTTAGACAAACAAAATCAGGATGACCTGCATTAATTTCTGGCAATAATTTATCGGTTAATTCCTTTGCACTCATCTCTGGTTGCAAATCGTAGGTTGCTACTTTAGGAGAAGGGGCCATAATACGTGATTCACCTTCAAATGGCACTTCCCTGCCACCGCTAAAAAAGAAGGTAACGTGTGGGTATTTTTCAGTTTCTGCAATTCTAATTTGCTTCTTCCCGTTTTGCGCTAAAACATCACCAAGGGTATTTACTAAGTTGTCATTTTCAAAAATCACATTCACATTTTTGAAGGTCTCGTCATACTTGGTAATAGTTGTATAATGTAGATCTAGTTTTTTCATTCCAAATTCAGGAAAATCTTTTTGAGACAATACTTCAGTAATTTCTCTACAACGGTCTGTTCTAAAATTAAAACAAAGTACTGCGTCTCCAGATTTAATGGTAGCAATAGGCGCTCCGTTTTCAATAATCACTGTAGGTTTAATAAATTCATCTGTAATATCATTTGCGTAATTTTCTTTAATCGCGTCTAAGGCAGAAGCAGCAGTAGGTCCAGCTGCATTCACTAAAGTATCATATGCTAATTGAACGCGTTCCCAACGCTTGTCTCTATCCATTGCATAGTATCTTCCACTTACGGTTGCAATTTTTCCGACAGATGTTTGTAAATGTGCTTCTACATTTTCAACAAAGGCAAGACCACTTTTCGGATCCGTATCTCTACCGTCCGTAAATGCATGTATGAAAACATTTGTCAATCCCTCTTTCTTACAAATGTCACAAATAGCTTTTAAATGGGAGGTATGGGCGTGTACACCTCCGTCACTTACTAATCCTAATAAATGCAAAGGCTTGTTGTTTTCTTTGGCATAGTGTATAGATGCAAGTAAGGTAGGGTTACTAGCTAATTCACCATCTCTAACAGCCACATTAATTCTTTGTAATTCTTGATACACTATTCTTCCTGCACCTAAGTTCAAATGTCCTACTTCGCTATTACCCATTTGCCCTTCTGGCAATCCTACATCCTCGCCACATGTAATTAATGTAGAGTGAGGGTACTTATTATACAAGCTACTTACAAAAGGAACTTTTGCCTGTTGAATGGCATCAGATAAAGGCACTTTTCCTAATCCCCATCCATCCATGATTACTAATATTACTTTTTTTGACATATTCTTCTTTTTTGATTCGGTGAACGTCTAATTTTGCTAAATTGTAGCTCAAAGTTGAATGAAACTGAGCGTAATGCAAATTTAAGCAGTTATCATTAGATACAACCTTAAAAAATGATCCAACTACGTCAAATACTACTTGTTGTTATTTTTGCAATGGCAAGTACAAGCCTTAAGGCACAAAATGAAGCTGAGACACTTGTTCAAAATTTACAAACAGCCAATTTCAATAATTTACTTTCTTATTGGGATAGTCAGGTAGAAGTAAACCTGCCAGATTTAGTAGGACAAAAGCCTTATGGTGCTAAAGAAGCAAATGATTTATTACAATCTTTTTTTAATAAGAAAAACATACTTGGTTTTGAAAAGAGTGCAGCCAGAAAAGTGGGAAATACTATTTATTTAACTGGCAAATTATTATCAGGATCTACTAAATTTAACCTCACTTTATTACTACAGGAAACCAAGAAAGGCTATACCATTGTGAGTGTTAGGGTTAGTTAGAAATTTTATCAAATTTGTCATTAATGAGTAAGAAAAATAAATTCAATAATACGAGTAGTTCACCCTTGGTATATAGTACCGATCCAAATTATATCCCAGCTTCAAATGATGAAGTTGTTGAAACCCTCGCCATTACAGAACAGCCATTAAGAGTGATTTTGGAAACCAAGCATCGTGCAGGTAAAACTGTTACGATTGTATATGGATTTGTTGGAAACGAGGACGATATGAATCTGTTAGGGAAAGCATTAAAAAATCATTGCGGCACTGGGGGATCGGTAAAAGATGGTGAAATAATTATTCAAGGCGACCATCGTCAAAAAGTATTTCAATACTTAAAACAAAAAGGGTACAGCAAGGCTAAGTTATAGCCCTCTTTAATCCTGGCTATTGCAAAATACACAAGCACAAAATACACAGTCAATGAGGGCTTAATAAATTGTAAGGGCTAAAAGTATACTTCTAAATTACAACGGTTTTTTAAATCGCGCACAAGTGGATATTGATCAGCAATGCGGTCGTATTTTTGTTTACTATTTAAACGCATGTGTAATGGGACGTCTTCTTGTTCGCCCGCTTCCACCAAAATATCAAATTGAATGGCTCTATTTTGAAAAGTGTCCCATATCTTTTCTAAAAAGTTCATTCTTTCTATCTCTACAAATTTTTGAGCAGTTAAAGCGCCTACTGTAACGGTGAAGTGTATATCGTCAATGATATTTAATTGTGCTACTTTAAATGTGCCTGAAGAAGCATGTTTGTCATTGGCTTCCAAAAAATGCGCATATTCGGACCAGCTTTTCTTAAGTAATTCCATCTCTAAAGGAATAGATTCTTTTACTTCTTCAATGTCATATTCCTTTCCGTATTTCTGTTGAAGAACGGCTAATAAGTTCTTTTTCGGGCCACCTGAAGTATTGTCCGTTGGTACTGGTATTGCTGTAGGTTTTACTGGCGTAGCAGGGGTATTTGATTTTACAGGCTTGGTAGAAATATCCGAAGCAGGCGTTGTGGCTGCAGGCTGCATATTTACAGGAGTAGCAGGCTTAGTTTTTGCTGGAGCAGGAGTTTCAATAACTAGCTTTGCTTCTGAATTGACTACAATATTGCTTAATGGAATGATTTTCTTTAAGCGTATAGGATAGTGTGCATCAACTAGTTTTTTTTTTACTATTTGGTTGTCTTCCAAACTTAACTCAATGGCCTGTGCTAAGAAATTTAATTTTATAATGGCCATTTCGACATGCAATCTTTTATTGCGGGCTACTTTAAATTGAATTTCAGCTTCATTTAAAATATTTAAAGCACTCACTAAATAAGGCGTACTAATTTGTTTTGCCGTACTTGTGTATTGATCTCTCCAACCTTCGATAGATTCCAATAATACTGCGCTTGCAGGGTCCTTACACACCAATAGGTTTCGTATAAAACTTGCTAGGCCATATAAAACCGTATCTCCTTCAAATCCTTTTTGATTAATCTCATCATACAATAACATCGCTTTAGTTAAGTCCTGTGTTGTTAAGTATTCAAGTAATTTGAAAAAATATTCTTCATCAAGTACATTTAAATGTTCAAGGGTATTTTTATAAGTTAATTCGCCGTTGGAAAAGCTTACAATCTTATCTAAAATACTTAAGGCATCGCGCATACATCCTTCGCTCTTTTGAGCAATTAATTGCAATGCGTTTCTTTCAGCCTTAATATGTTCCTTGCCTATGATTTCTTCCAAATGAACAACGG
>CANFLP010000059.1 GCA_947447835.1 Bacteroidota bacterium | reverse complement strand
TCACAAGAATGGTGGCCAGCGGATTATGGACATTATGGCCCTTTCTTTATTCGTATGGCATGGCATAGTGCAGGTACTTATCGTACAACAGATGGTCGTGGTGGTGCAGGTGCAGGTATGCAACGTTTTGCTCCATTAAATAGCTGGCCTGATAATACCAACTTAGATAAAGCAAGATTATTATTATGGCCTATTAAAAAGAAATATGGCAAAAAATTATCTTGGGCCGATTTAATGATTTTAGCAGGTAACTGTGCATTAGAATCAATGGGCTTTAAGACATTTGGTTTTGGTGGTGGTCGTGAAGATGTTTGGGAACCACAGGAAGATGTTTACTGGGGAAATGAGCGTGAGTGGTTAGGAGATAAAAGATACAGTGGAAATAGAGATTTAGAAAATCCTTTAGCAGCTGTTCAAATGGGTTTAATTTATGTGAATCCAGAAGGCCCTAATGGAAATCCTGATCCAATTGCTGCAGCAAAAGATATTCGTGAAACTTTTGCGCGTATGGCAATGAACGACGAAGAAACTGTTGCATTAATTGCAGGTGGTCACACATTTGGTAAAACACATGGTGCTGCTGATCCTAGTAAATATGTAGGTAAAGAACCTGCAGCAGCTTCAATTGAAGAGCAAGGTTTAGGTTGGAAAAATACTTTGAATGCAGGTAACGGAATTGATACCATTACTTCTGGACTAGAAGGTGCTTGGACAACTACACCAACAAAATGGAGCAATAACTTTTTTGAAAATTTATTCGGATTTGATTGGGAATTAACTAAAAGTCCTGCAGGCGCACATCAGTGGAAACCTAAAGCAGGTGCAGGTTCTGGAACAGTGCCTGATGCACATGATGCAACTATCACACACGCACCTACCATGTTAACTACCGACTTAGCATTGAGATTTGATCCTTCATATGGCCCCATTTCAAAACGCTTTTTTGAAAACCCAGATCAATTTGCAGATGCATTTGCAAGAGCTTGGTTTAAATTAACCCATCGTGATATGGGCCCTCGTAATAGATATGTTGGTACGGAAGTTCCATCAGAAGAATTAGTATGGCAGGATCCAATTCCAGCAGTAAATCATAAATTAATTGATGCTGCAGATATCTCTAATTTAAAAGCATCTATTTTAGCTACGGGTATGTCAGTGAGTGCATTAGTAAGTACTGCTTGGGCTTCTGCATCTACATTCCGTGGATCTGATAAAAGAGGTGGTGCAAATGGTGCAAGAATAAGATTGGCTCCTCAAAAATATTGGGCTGTAAATAATCCAACACAACTTTCTAAAGTGTTAGATGCATTGGAAGCAATACAAAAAACTTTTAATGAAGCAAATAAAGAAAAGCAAGTTTCATTAGCTGACTTAATTGTTTTAGCAGGTGTTGCTGCAATAGAAAAAGCCGCAAAAGAGGGTGGTCACAATATTAATGTTCCATTCACTCCTGGAAGAACAGATGCTTCTGAGGCACAAACCGATATTGAATCATTTGGTGTATTAGAACCATTCGCCGATGGATTCCGTAACTATGTGAAAAATCATAGTGTTGTTTCTACCGAAGAAATGCTAATTGATAAAGCACAATTACTTACTTTAACTGCACCAGAATTAACTGTGTTGGTTGGAGGTATGCGCGTATTAAATACCAATTTTGATGGTTCTTCACATGGTGTATTTACAAACCAACCTGGTGTATTAACTAATGATTTCTTTGTTAATTTAATTGACTTTGGTACTACTTGGAAAGCAAGTTCTGCATCACAACAAGTATTTGAAGGCAGTGATCGTGCAACCGGAAAAGTAAAATGGACTGGAACTAGAGTGGATTTAATATTTGGTTCCAATTCAGAACTACGTGCATTAGCCGAAGTATACGCATGTGAAGATGCAAAAATCAAGTTTGTTCATGATTTTGTTGCCGCATGGACAAAAGTGATGCATTTGGATCGTTTTGATTTAGCATAATTAAGTTTTATCCTTAAATAGCAAAAGGTGGTCATTTGGCCACCTTTTTTGTGTTATAGGACTATGTATTTATAATAGATTACCTTTGCTGTCATGAATTTTACAGATTTAAACCTAAATCCTTCTTTACTAAAAGCATTGGAGGACTTAAAATACACACAGGCTACTACTATTCAGTATAGAGTTTTCCCAATTGTAATGTCGGGAAGAGATGTTTGCGGTATTGCACAAACTGGTACCGGAAAAACTTTTGCCTATTTATTGCCTTGTTTAAGACAATGGAAATTTGAAAAAAGCAAGGATCCTCAAATATTAATATTAGTACCCACAAGAGAATTAGTTGTACAGGTTGTAGAAGCAGTTAAAAAATTAACTCCCTACATGAACGTGGTTACAATAGGTGTTTTTGGAGGTGTAAATATAAATACACAAGCCAAGGAAGTAGAGCAAGGAGTAGATGTTTTGGTAGCAACACCAGGTCGTTTATTTGACTTAATAATGAATGGCTCCATTAAAACTAAGACCATCAAGAAATTGGTGATAGATGAAATGGACGAAATGTTGAATTTGGGATTCAGAAAACAAATCACGAATATTTTAGAGTTATTACCAGCTAAGCGTCAAAACTTATTATTTTCTGCTACTATTACGGACGAGGTAGAAAAATTAATGAATGATTATTTTACTGCACCTGAAAGGGTAGAAGCTGCTCCTACAGGAACACCACTTGAAAATATTATTCAAACAGGTTATGAGGTTCCCAATTTTAACACAAAAGTTAATTTATTAGAATTACTATTAACTTCGGATGATTCCATGACCAAAGTGCTGATATTCGCTGCTACAAAGAGTTTAGCTGATCAGTTGTATGACCAATTAATTGAAAAATTTCCAGAAATCGTAGGTGTTATTCACTCTAATAAGGAACAGAATTATCGTTTCAATACTGTCAATCAATTTAAAGCGGGTGTCTTTAAATATATCATTTCAACCGATGTAATGGCGCGTGGTATTGATGTTGCCGAAGTTACCCATGTGATTAATTTTGATACACCAGATGTACCAGAAAACTATATACATAGAATTGGACGTACGGGTCGTGCTGATAAAAAAGGTATTGCTATTACTTTTATCACTCCTAAGGAAATAAAAGAAAGAGAAGCCATTGAAGCCTTGATGAAACAAGTAATTCCTATTCATGAATTACCAGCCGACTTAATCATCTCCGATGTATTAACTGAAGATGAAAAACCTAAGGTAAGAATGAAAATCATTCAGATTAAATTACCTAAGAAAGAAGAGGCTGGTCCTGCATTTCATGAGAAATCATTAAAGAATCAAAAGGTGAATGTGCGTAAAAACCACAAAGATGCAATGATGAAAAAATATGGTAAGCCTAAGAAAAGAAAATCAAAAAACTAAAAAAAAATCATAAGACGAAAAATAAAAGAGCCCTTAATTTAAATTTAAGGGCTCTTTTAGTTCATTAAAATCGTTCTAATCCACTAAAAAAGAAGTCCCCTTCAATTTTCGCGTTATCATCACTATCACTTCCGTGAACTGCATTTTCACCAATTGAAGCTGCAAACTTTTTACGGATAGTTCCTTCTTCGGCTTGAGCTGGGTTAGTTGCACCAATTAATGTTCTAAAATCAGCTACAGCATTGTCTTTTTCTAAGATAGCAGCAACAATTGGTCCACTACTCATGAATTCAACTAATTCACCATAAAAAGGTCTTTCCTTATGTACTTCGTAAAATTGTCCAGCCTGAGCAGGAGATAAATGAATCCACTTCATTGCTTTCACACTAAATCCAGCTTTAATGATTTGATCTAAAATAGCACCAGTATACCCTTTTGAAGTAGCATCTGGCTTAATCATTGTAAATGTTCTGTTGCTCATGTTTAATTTATTATAATGTTTCTAATTCTGGCGGCAAAATTACGTAAAAAATAGCTGTTTTATGCTAAATTTGTGCCTCTATGCAACCAATTGACCAATTTTTCCCATTATTAAAGCAACCTTTTAAAGCGGTAATTACCTGTCATCAAAAGCCTGATGGTGATGCGATGGGCTCCACTTTAGCTTTGTATCATTTCCTAAAACAACTAGGGCATGATGTAAAGGTGATCTCCCCAACAAATTGGGCGCAATTTTTAGACTGGATGCCTGGAACCGATCATGTGATTGATTTTGAACAAAATAGAGCAGAATCCACTCAAATTGTGAATGATGCAGATTATGTATTTTGTTTAGATTTTAATATTCTACATCGCACTAAGCATTTAGAGCCTGTTATTGCTGCTTCTAACGCAGTAAAAATATTGATTGATCATCACCAACAACCAGATACACCTAGTTTTGGATATGGTATTAGTGACGTAAAAATGAGCTCAACCTGTGAAATGATTTATGATTTTATCGTACAATCAGGCCATAGCAACTTAATAAACTTAGACATCGCCACTTGTTTATATACAGGTTTGATGACGGATACCGGTTCTTTCCGTTTCCCATCCACCACTGCTTCAGTTCACAAAATTGTAGCTCATTTAAAAGAATTGGGATTACAGCACTCCAAAATTCATGAACATATTTATGATCAGGGTAGTGAGGCTAGGTTAAAATTCATGGGTAATGCTTTTTTATACAGAATGCAAGTTTTTCCAGAATATAACACTGCTTTAATGGCTATTCCAAAAGCAGACATCTATAAATTTGAACTTAAAACTGGAGATACCGAAGGTTTGGTTAATTATTTGTTATCAATTCAAGGAATTAAATTTGCAGCCATCGTAATTGATAGAGAAGAAGAAAGAAAATGGAGTTTTAGGAGTAAAGGTATCTTTGATGTTAATATCTTTGCGCGAACTCATTTTGAAGGTGGAGGCCATGCAAATGCCGCTGGCGGAAGATCCTCAAAATCGGTAGAAGAAACTGCCAATGATTTCAAAAATATATTAACTGAATATAAATCACAATTAACACAATAAACATAAAATGATAAAATCAACGTTAAAGTTAGTCGCTGCTATTGTATTGTTTGCAAGTTGTAACCAATATGAAAAAGCACCTTCAGGTATGCCTTACAAAATCACTCATGGTAGTGGTAACGAAAAAGCTTTACAACAAGGTCAGTATGTAAAATTAAATGTAGAGTACCGTTTAAAATCTAAGGATACTGTATTAAGTTCTACTTATGGCGTAATCCCAGTTTACTTCCCAATTGACACTGCTCGTTTAGGTAAATATACTTTTACAGAGGTTATCTTGAAATGTAGAAAAGGAGATAAAGTAGATTTTTCTTTAAGCATAGATACTTTGGTTAAATTGAATGTTTTACAATTAAACAATGTATTTAAAACTGGTGATTTGATTTTAGGTAAAGCTGAAATTGTAAATGTATTTACAGATGTAAATCAAGTAGATGCTGATTATAAGAAAGAACAAACTGCTGAAAAAGACAGAGAAATTAAAGCTATCCAAGACTATTTAACTAAAAACAAAATTAACGCTGTAAAAAGTCCAGAGGGTGTATTTGTAGTAGTTAAAGAACAAGGTGACTTAGCTAATAAAATTGACAGCACTAAACAAGTAAGTGTATACTACAAAGGATATACTTTTAAAGGTGAAACTTTTGATACTAATATTAAACCAAACGATCCAAATGCTAAACCATATGATGTTAAATTAGGTACAAGTTCTGTTATCCCTGGTTGGGAAATTGGACTAACTTATTTTGCTAAAGGTGGTAAAGGATCTATCTATGTACCAGCTATGTTAGCTTATGGCCCTCAAGCAAATGGTGCCATCAAAGCTTATGAAAATTTAGCTTTTGATGTAGAAATTCAAGATGTAATGATGAAGCAAGTTGGTCCTGCAGCAAATGCAATACCAGGTGCACATCCACAAGCACACTAATTTATTAAGTGTATATAATTTACTCCTCGATACGTAAGTGTCGGGGAGTTTTTATGTAAACCAGTCTCAATTTTGTAAAAAGGGTTATTAAGCGCGAATGTTAATATAGAAAGGGTAGTAGGTCTACTATTTGTTTTGCTTCTTTAACATCATGTACACGTAAAACTGATGCACCATTCAATAAGCCCACCGTATTCACTGCAGTGGTTCCATTCAATGCATCCTTTGCATCAACACCCAAGGTTTTACAAATACTTGACTTACGGGAGACACCCAATAAAATGGGCAGATTCAATACGGAAAATTTTGAAAGTGCTTTTACGAGGGTGAAATTTTCTTGTATCGTTTTTCCAAATCCAAAACCAGGATCTATCACCCAATTATTAATTCCCCATTTTGTTAATTCAACTTGCTTTTGTTTGAAATAAACAATTACATCGTCTACTACATTTATTCTATTAGGTATTTCATGCATCGTTTGCATAGTACCTGTAATGTGCATTCCAATATATCCTGCATTGTTATCAGCGACAATTTTAAACATACCCGTATCAAAAGACCCACAACTTATATCATTCACAATATGAGCTCCTGCTTTTAAAGCAGCTTCTGCAACTCGACTATGATAAGTATCAATTGAAATCAAAACCTTAGGGAATGCAGCGCAAATTGCTTCAATTATTGGTACTACGTTTTGAATTTCGTCCTGTGCAGATAAAAGTTCAGCACCTGGCCTAGTACTTTGCCCGCCTATATCAATAATACTTGCCCCTTGTGATATAAATTGACCTGCTTTTTCAATCGCCCAACTAATGTCATCAATACGACTTGCATCATAAAAAGAGTCCTTGGTCGCATTCATTATACCCATCACTTGAGGTCGGTCTATTTCCCAGATTCGATCCCTGGCAGGAATTTTGAACATAGTTTTATTTTAAGTGCGTTATGCTGTATCTTGCAACTGTTCAAAGTTATTAACTAACCACGAAATTTGTACTTTTTTCATGAGCCAAACTTCTTCACAATTTGATCAGGCCATAGCGTCTTGCAGAGATATATTTATTAAGAAAACCAAAGACTACGGTACCGCTTGGAGAGTATTACGTATCATTTCGGTGGTAGATCAAATTTTTATCAAGGCTTTGAGAATAAGAACTATCCAAGACCTGGGTACTCAAAAAATAGGGGATGATATTAAAGATGAGTTTAAAGGCATTATCAATTATGCTGTAATAGGTCAAATTCAATTGAAAATTGATGACCCAAAAGTAGAAGAGTTGCCTGTTGATCAGGTTCAGCATATGTACCAGGAATATGTTGATTTTGCAAAGTCAACCATGATGGATAAAAATCATGATTATGGTGAAGCATGGAGAGACATGAGCCAAGAGAGTTTTGCCGATTTAATATTAGTTAAATTACTACGTATAAGACAAATATTAAACAATGATGGCAAGACCTTAATTAGTGAAGGTATAGATGCCAACTTTGTTGACATTTTAAACTACGCTGTTTTTGCGCTGATACTTATAGAGGAAGGGAAACATTAATATTTACTCAATTTTATAATACTTATTTTATGCAATCATTTCTTAAAATATTGCGTTGGAGCGTTGGTATACTCTTTATTTTTTCAGGCTTGATTAAAGCCAATGACCCATTAGGGTTAAGTTATAAAATGCAGGAATTTTTTGATGTTTGGGGTATTCCCTTTTTGACAGACTATACTTTAGCTTTCGCAATATTCATGAATGTTTTAGAAATAGTTGCAGGTGTAGCATTGATTATTCAATTCCCTTATAAACAAACACTTTGGTTATTATTAGGACTTATTGTTTTCTTTTCATTTTTAACTGGCTATGCCTTATTCTCGGGTAAAATAAAAACCTGTGGTTGTTTTGGAGACTGTATACCACTAACGCCAAAAGCTTCATTCATAAAAGATATCATTTTGTTTATAGCAATTGTGATATTGCTATTTAACCAGAAAAAAAATAAATACAAATTGCATCCTGCATTGGGTATTATTATTTTATTATTAGCAACAGCTGGTGTAGGATATGGTCAAAACTATGTATTAAACCATTTGCCGATTGTAGATTGTTTACCTTACAAAATGGGTAATGATATTGCCGAAAAAATGAAAACGCCTGCCGGTGCGGTACCAGATAGTATTGCTATACAAATGGAATTTACTAAAGCTGGTAAAGATTACGTATTTGATGTAAATCATTTTCCAGATAATTTTGACTCCACCTATGTGTTTAAAAGTAGAAAAGAAGTAATCATTCAAAAAGGGAATGGTGTGAAAGCAGCCATTGATGACTTTTATTTAAATACTTTGTCTGGAGTGGATACTGCTTCCTATTTATTTACAACAGCAACTCCTTATGTTTTAGTATTTGCCGGTAAAATTGACAACTCTATAAATTGGGTAGCATTATTAGCTAAACTTCACAATAAACATAAGTTAGTTTATATAGTGACAGCTGATAAAACAGGCGCTATCAATCAATTAAGTAAAGAGCATATACTTATTGGTGACATAACAATGATCAAAACTGCCGCTAGAGTTTGGCCAACTGTTTTCGTGATGAATGGATCTACCATCATGCAAAAACTTAGCTACATTGATTATATGAATAATTAATAAATTTTATTGATTAAATTTTTTGTAACTTAGGATAACACCGATTAAAATTTACGTTATGTCTAAGATTAAAGAAATTTTACAAAAGAAAGGTCCCATTTTTAATGTAGTTACGCCAGATACAAAAGTCGTGGACGCTTTAACTGTAATGAAATCTGAAAATTTAAGCTATGTAGTGGTCATGCAGGATAGTAAATATCTAGGCATTATGTCTGAAAGAGATTACACACATAAAATAAAATTACAAGGTCGACATTCTGAATCTACTACTGTTAAAGATATTATGTCTTCAGATTATCCAGTAATTGGATACAATGATGACTTACAACGTTGTATGGTACTGATGAATGTATACAAAACAAGATACCTTCCAATATTTGACGAAATGGAATTTAAAGGAGTATTGACTATGAATGATTTAATGAGAGAGGTAATTGCAAAAGATGATAAAAATAAACCAGGATCAGATAGTTTATACGAATTATAATACTATTTTATGATTACTTCGTTAATCATATTTTCTCCCATTTTTTCATTGACCCTCGCAATGATTTGTACTTTCTGAAAACCTAGTTCGTTTTTTAATGGGCCAACACTAGACTCAATAAAAAGTTTCTTGTCAAAAATGTAAATTTTGTCTGTGTATTTGGCAATAGTAGTGCCCATGATTTCGGCCCATACTTCTTCAATTTGAGCAGCTCTAATTCCGTTTTTTATTTTACTGCTTTGTACAAATTGCTTTAAAGCATCTCCTAATTTAAATAGTGCCATATAATTGCAATTTAATCATTTATAATTCAATCAATTGAAAACTATCCAAATGCTTTCCCAATAAATCTGCTACTCGTTCCTTATGGGTATCTGTAATAAAAACTTGACCATCTGTGGAATGACTTACCCAGCCCAATAACTGAATCATTCTTTGTTCATCTAATTTTTCAAAAATATCATCCATCAAAAGGATAGGAGCAAAGCCTTTTATTTCTTTTATCAATTCCCATTCCGCCAAACGTATAGCAAATAACAAACTCTTACGTTGTCCTTGTGATGCTTCTTGTTTAAAAGGTTGTCCTTGTATTGTTATGAGTAAATCGTCCTTATGAATTCCCACATTGGTTCTTTGTAATACCTTGTCTTTAGGTAATGATTGATTTAATAAATTACCAAATTCCTGTAGTTGTAATTGTGATTGGTACTGAATGTCAATTTGATCGTTCTGCCCAGCTAAATGCTGATACAAGGATAATATAGTAGGTAAATATTTTTCAATAAGTTTTGTACGATGTTCAAAAATAATTTGCCCATTTGCAACCAATTGTTCATTGAATGTTTCTAATAAAATATTATCTAATAATCCAGTTTCGCCGGCTTGTTTTAATAAGCTATTCCTTTGCACCAAAATTTTATTGTACTGAATTAAATGTTTTAAATAGTCTGGATACATTTGTGACAATAAACTATCCATAAGTCTTCGTCTTTCTTCACTAGATCCAGTTATAATTTGTACGTCATCAGGCGCAATCATGACACAAGGAATCTTACCTATATGTTGCGACAGTTTTGTATAGGCTTCTTGATCGTAATAAAATTCCTTCTTTAAATTTTCTCTTAAAATACAAGTAATGGGAACCTTATCTCCATGTATATCGTAATGACCTTCGACTCTTAATCCTTGATAAGCATGATGTACATTTTGAGCATCTGGTCTGCTAAAATAACTTTTAGTAAAGGACAAGTAATAAACCGCATCCAATACATTTGTCTTCCCTGTACCATTAGGCCCAACAATGCCCACAATTCTGTCTGTAAAAACGAATTGCTTTTGTATGTAGTTCCTAAATTGAACCAAAGAAAGTTGTTGAAGCTGAACCATGGGTGCAAAATACATCAGAAAAAGCTGTATTTTTATTCAAATTTTAAAGGAATGACCCTCATTAGTGAGCAACAGCTTCCAAGTATTGTAAAAAGGCTGGCGCATCAAATACTAGAAACCTATCCTGGATTAACCAATGCAGTAATTGTTGGTTTACAACCTAGGGGTGTTTACCTAAGCGATCGTATTGTTGCAGCGCTACATCAAGAACTACCCGCTGACCAAGTCGTTTATGGGAAATTAGATATTACGTTTTACCGAGACGATGTACGTCGTGAGTTACATTTAGCTACCCAAACCGATCTTCCATTTAGTATCGAAGGGAAAACCGTTATTTTGATAGACGATGTATTGTTTACTGGCAGAACCATTCGTGCTGCCTTAGATGCATTATTGGCCTTTGGACGTCCTTCTAAAGTAGCTTTATGTGTACTAGTTGACCGTAAACCTAGCAGAGAATTACCAATTCAACCCGATTTTTCAGGCAAAGAAATGGATACGCTTACCCCTCACAAGGTAAAAGTACGTTGGAAAGAGAATGACGGAGTAGACGACGTTATTTTGTTAGAGGAATAAGACATGGTTTGTTGAAAAAAATATATTAATTTTGTTTTTTAATGGCACTATCTACCAAACAT
>CANFLP010000058.1 GCA_947447835.1 Bacteroidota bacterium | reverse complement strand
ACGATAATGACAGAACGCAAATTCCAAGAATTTTAACTTTACTGTTTCAGAAGCATAGTTGTTAACTAATACTTTTTAACACAAGAAACACCACACATACGTATGGTCTTTCAAAGCATCATCTTTCATTAGTTAATAAGTTACAGCTGTAGGATATTAAGTTACATGCCTTACATATTTAAAAATTAATTAGATACACTAATTGAAACAAATAGACTGTACTTTTTGCCTACCAATGACAAGAATCATTTATTGATAAATATTCATTGTATAAATTGAATTCAATTTTAAAATTAAGTTTATGCAAATAGCAATATTAGGCGCAGGTATGGTGGGAAGAGCAATGGCAATTGACCTTGCTAATAAATATCAAGTTACGTCCTTTGACCTAAGCAAGGAATCACTCCAAATTCTTTCAAATAAAGACAAGCGGGTGAAAACGGTTCAAGCCGACTTAAGCGATTATTCAAATTATGTAACCCTATTAAAGGATTTTGATTTTATAGTAACCGCAGTTCCGGGATTTATGGGTTACAAAACCCTAGAGGCTGTGATTAATGCAAAAAAGAATGTAGTTGACATATCATTTTTCCCAGAAGACGCTTTACAATTATCAGAATTAGCCAAACAAAATAATGTAACAGCCATTGTAGATTGTGGCGTTGCTCCGGGTATGAGTAATTTTATTCTTGGGTACTATAATGAAAGAATGAAGATTGATAGTTTTGAGTGTTTGGTGGGTGGTTTGCCAAAAATCAGGACGCAACCTTTTGAATACAAAGCACCCTTCTCTCCAATTGATGTATTAGAAGAATATACTAGACCAGCACGTTATGTTGAAAACAACTGCATTGTCACTAAACCGGCTTTAAGTGACGCCGAACTTATAGATTTTGAAAAAGTAGGCACTTTGGAATCATTTAATACAGATGGACTTAGAAGTATTTTATTTACGATGCCTAACATTCCAAACATGAAGGAAAAAACTTTAAGATACCCAGGCCATATTCATTTGATGAAAGGTTTAATTAAAGCTGGCTTCTTAAGTTCCAAACCTATTCAGCACAAAGGGCAGTCTATTTCTCCATTAGGTTTTACTACAGCACTATTATTTGATCAATGGAAGTTAGGACCAACCGAACCTGAGTTCACTATTATGAATATTAAAATAGCTGGAGAAGGAAAAATAATCAACTATGCCCTTTACGATGAATATGATGTAGCAAGTGAAACAAGTAGTATGAGTAGAACCACTGGATACACTTGCACCGGAGCACTCAATATGTTAGCCGAAGATTTGTTTACAGAAAAAGGCGTGTTCCCTCCAGAATTAGTTGGCAAGTATGAAACTTGCTTTAATTACATAATTAAATATTTACAAGATAGAAATATCCATTACGTAAAAACAGAACACCCTACTTTGTAAATAGGAGCCTCTCAAATAAAGAAAATAATATTAATAAACTATGCCTCTTTTTCTAATTTTTCAATTGTTTTTTTAGCTGCGGCAAGTCTAGTTTGTTTGTTTTTTTCGACTAACTTATTAACAGCCCAATGTTCTAACTTATGATGCAACGGAATTAATAATGCAGCTAATGCTACCAAAGCAAGCAGCATGAATAAAGGAGAGTGATGTGTTATCTTTTCTAAAAATGGATGTACTAATAAGTTTAAAAATTCAAACACTATCAATAATGAAACAACACTTAAAAACTCTATCACTTTGGTATTGGTAATATGTTTACGACTAAACAAAATGAATATCATGAAAAAACTTACAATGCCTAATGCTATAAATGTATATTGTAAATTTTCTTTTTGCTTTTCAGACGTTTGCTCTTCTTCCAATTTTAATTGCGCTTGACGTGATTCTTCTTCCACACTTATTAACTGCGCTTGTTGTAAAGCTTTGATATTATATAAAGTATCATTTGCAGTTCTATAAATTTCTGAATATTTAAAGGCACTATCTAAATTAACACCTCTATAAATATTTAATAACAATTTAGCAGGACCAACACTTAGTGTTTGGAATGCAGTGTTCTTTACACTCGAAATAGCCATCGTTGCATAATATTTTGCAGAATCTTTTTGATTGTTTGCATAAAAATAATCTGCCATGGCAGCATACGCAATACTTGCAAATTTTGGAGACTTAATTCTATTAGATTCTTCTAAGGCAAGTTTCCAATAACTTAATGCCAATGTCGGATTTTTCATTGCAGCATGAATACTTCCAAATTGCAAATAGGTAGATGTAAGCCAATAATTAATCCCTGTTTTTATAGCCAATTCATACGCTTTTTGCGTATATGTCAAAGCCGAATCTACTTTGTTCATTGCCAAATAAATGGTACCCATGTCGTTGATAGCACAAACCGAAATAATATCTGGCTCATATTTTGAACCTGCTTCAATTGCTCCTTTATTATATGATACTGCTTTTTCAAAGTCACCCATGGTTAAATAGGATAAAGCAAGCATGGCTTTTCCAAAAGTTTTTAATCTTTCGTTTTTAGATTGCTCGGCAACCTGATTGGCTTTGATTCCATATTCCAAACTCTTCACCTGATTCCCAAAGGCTATATAATCATAACAAAGACAAGAATACCCTAATAACTGACATACCAAGTCGTTGTTTTTTTGACCATGCAATAGGATTACCTCTGAATTATGCATGTCCTCCACTGGATTAGTTTCAGAAATGGTCAAAGCACTCATTGCTAAATAATACCTTGCACTATCATTTTTTTCTGCTGCAATTTTCGGAAGCAAGGTGTCCAAATTAGGTGGCTTTTGAGAAAAATCTACTTTAGCACTTTGAGCTTGAACGCCGTTTACTGATAAACCAATTACGAGAAGGAATACACAAATTCTATTCATATATAAAGGAATTAAAATGTTAAATAAATACTTAAGGCATTTTTACTGCTTGAAGATATAGGTCAGTGTAAGTATTGAGTAATATGAGGCAAAAAACTATGTTCCCTTTTGCGTAAATGGAACAAATGATACATATTTAAACCAATAATAAACAAAAAAGGCCCCTATTACTAGGAGCCTCAAATCGTATTTTCATCCAAACTTAATAACTATTTTAACAATTCAGCAAGTGCCGAAGTGTCATATACATCCCACTCTTTAACAACTTTACCTTCTTTATTGAAAGCTAATGCTTGGAAAAGAATTACTGTAATCTTTTTGTCCCCTTTACTAAAACTTACATGCTCGTAAGCAAATACATAGTTTTGAACACCAATTTCATCAACTTTATTATTTACAGACTCCCAGATTGCATCATATGAATCGGTATGTGATTTAATCCCCTTACTCGCAAATAAAGTAACCATAGACATATTTTCGTCAATCGTGATTTTCTTGCCATTATCATAAACCATAGCAGAATCTACGTATGAAGTTCTAGCAGTCTTTAAATCGCCACCCCATGCTAAGTCATTGATTTTCTTTAAAGTTTCAGTATTTGCAGTACTGTCTAGATTGTAACCAGAGGCATTTGCAGGAAATGCAGCTGTCGCAGTTGCTGTTTCTGTTTTTTCAGTTTTGCCTCCACAAGCAAATAATGTTGTCGCAACGATTGCGCTAAGTACTAATTTTTTCATTTGAATTTGATTTTCTGTGATTGATGTTTGATTTTAAATCATTTTCAAAATAGTATTAACAGGATTTGTATATATAGAATTAGGTCTGAAATTTGTTCCATATTGCCATATTGGAACAAATAGAGTAACAAAATGCATTAATTAAACCTAACCGTCCTGCCTGTTTTAGCCGATTGCTTTGCAGCTTCTAATATTTTTACAACCATTAAATTATTTTCAAGTGAATACAATCCGTAGGGTTGTATCTTTTCGTCTCCTCTTAAATAAGCGTGCAAGTAGGAGAATGGGTCAGTATAAACATGAATGTCTTTATCTGTTACAGTTTTTTCATACTCAGGCAATGACTCCTTATTTCTTAAACGCATCTTTTGTCCATTGACAGCAATAATGTAAGCACTGTCTCCATATATCTCCATGTCCTTGCGACTAAAAGTCCAGTTCCATGATGCTTGCAATACTGCCTGGCATTTTGCGTAATTAATGATTATTGTGGCATCGTCGTCAACCTTTGGATATATTTTTGATTTATAATTTCTAGTTACGGCAGTAATAGAAACAGGTTTCTCGCCATGCATTAAATAAGTCATCAAATTAGCCCCATAACATCCAAAGTCTACAATCGCACCTCCCCCATTTTGAACCGGATCCGTTAACCAATTAAAAAACTCATCACTTACTCCTATTTCTTTTGGGCCTTGATGGCCATGATGAAAAACAACTTTTCGTATCTGACCTACATAATTACTGTCTTTAATTAATCTGAACGCTTCAAATGTGCTTGGATACCAAGAGGTCTCAAAATTGGTTAAAATTGGTGTGTTGTATTTTTTAGAAAGCATTTCTATTTCCATTGCCTCCATTAAATTAGATGCCAAAGGCTTTTCTACCATAATTGGGAGATGCATTGGGGCTGCAATTTTTACAACATTTAAATGTTCGTGTATAGACCCAAAAGCTACAACTGCTTCTGGCTTTGTTGTAGTTAATGCGTTTCGTAAATTATTGTAAAATAAATTAGCTGGCAGATTAAATTTCTTTGCATTTTTTTCAGCTACTGCTTTATTAGGTTCATAAATACCAACAATTTCTATGACACTATCTTTTAATCTATTTAAAATCCAAGATACATGACCATGGGTAATTCCAGCGACTACTACTTTTACAGGTTCTGCTTTTTTATTTTGAGCAAAGGTTAAATTAGTGACTCCTACCAATATAAAAAGTAAAAGCATTTTTGATAAATTAGATTTCATAGTAGTGTGATGTTAATTTTTAAAGAAATTAAAATTTTGGTAAGGTATACCCATTATGGTAGGACTTCATGTAGTATTCATTTTGTATAGATGCATCCGTAAATTTTTTATTGGATTCATCCCAACTTATTTTCTTGCCTGATCTATATGCAATATTCCCCATTTGAGCTACAGTTGCAATATGCGCACCGTCTTCGATAGTGCAATGCAATGATTTAGGTTTGTTATTTCTAATAGCACTTATAAAATTTTCCCAATGTAGTTCTACTCCATTGTCTTCCACTTTTTGTAAAGGCTTTACAACTTTATTTAATGATTGTCTTTCTTCTATCACCTCCCATCCACCTCTATCCAATATTAAAGTTCCATTGTTTCCAATAAAAGCTATTCCATGATCTCTGTTATAAGAACCATTATCAATACCCATTGCCGAATCCCATACTAAATTGAATTTATCAAATTCATATAAAGCAGTAAGCGTGTCAGGCGTTTCTTCAGCTAACTCGGGATAGGCAAATTTGCCACCAAGTGCACTAACTGAAATTGGATTTTCTGCTTTCATTCCCTGTACAGCATAATCCAATAAATGCACTCCCCAGTCTGTCATTAATCCACCTGCATAATCCCAAAACCATCTAAAGTGAAAATGAAAACGGCTGGTGTTAAATGTTCTTGTTGGTGCTGGGCCCAGCCATCTTGCGTAGTCTATATAATCTGGAACCGTGCTATCTGCAACAACTGGCTGAGGTCTCATCCATCCTTGATAGCACCACACTTTAGTTGTTCTAATATTACCAAGTTGACCTGAATGTACAAAGTCTAACGCGTCCATAAAATGTTTTTGACTTCTTTGCCACTGACCAACTTGCACTATACTATTATACCTATTTTTTGCATTGATCATTTCATTGCATTCGCCAATTGAATTTCCACATGGCTTTTCAACGTAAACATGCTTGCCAGCCGAACATGAATTTATCATTTGTAATGCATGCCAATGATCTGGCGTACCAACAATTACAACATCAATATCTTTACGATCCAATATTTTTTGATAATCAACATAAGTATCAATTTTCTTTACACTTGGTTGTTTCAATAATAGCTCTTCTTTTCTTTTATTCAATACCGATGCGTCTATATCGCATAATGCAACAACTTGCACGTTATTTACTTTAATCGCAGCCATAGTATTAGACCAGCCCATTCCATTAACACCAATGGTTGCAACTCTTATTATATCCGATGAAAAAATACTACTTCGGGCAAAACTAGGTGTTGCGATAAGTGCAGCAGAAGCTAAAGACATTTGTTTTATAAAATCTCTACGTTGTTTCATGTGGCAATTTTTAGGCTATTTAAATATACTTAAGTTTCACAAAAAAACCACCCTCGTTAATGACGGGTGGTTTTATAATAAATTTAAAATATTGAATACTATTTAGTTGGAGGCGGTGGGGGCGGTCCTTGTGGAGAAAAAGGACGATGCTCTTCCATCACTACCTTATCTGATGGCTTTGCAGCACCTCGATGGCAGGTATTACAAGTAACAACTTGCAAAGGTTCTGGATCGGTGTGTGATAGTTTTGCCATATACTTCTCATTCAAATCACGCGTCATTCTAATCATATCACGTGCAATATCTTTTTTTGGATTATCATCATTCGCCATATCTAATTTAGGAGCACTCTCTTTAGTTTGTGCATGACAATAATTACATTTTACACCTAATGAAACTTTAAAAATATCCATTTGATGATCTACCTCTCTATAAGTCATACTTGCCGGAAACGCTTTAATATTTTTAAGCACTCCTGGAGGTTTTTGAGCAACATAACTAAACGATTGTGAAGCTAGTGCCACAATCGCAACTAATGAAGTTATGATAAGCGTTCTTTTTATTTGCATAGTTTACATTTTGTACAATTAAATTATGTTAAAATCTGCAAAGTTCTAATACTCATTATCTTAGACCTTAAATTTACCTTAAGCAATTAAAAATGTTATTTGAAAAATTTAGGCTTTTCGGAAAATACAAAATGCATTGAAAAGACCTCAAAAACGGCCTATTTGTTCCATTTTAGGCCAAAATATGTTCCCTTTTGCTATTTAGGAACAAAGAGAGTGGATTGATACTAGACAATAAGCAATGCTAGGTATATCTTAAATGTTCAATTACTAGATTAAAATCACATATAAATAAATTATAATGGAAGTACATCATCACACACACCATCCCAAAAAATGGAAGGAATATATTTCAGAGTTTTTTATGTTATTCTTGGCAGTTACACTTGGTTTTTTTGCAGAAAACAAAAGAGAAGAGATGGTTGAAAGCCATAGGGAAAAACAATATATGCAAAGTTTGTACGAAGATTTAAAGAAAGATACTTCAATGTTAAACACATTAGAAGCCTATGATAATATTCAAATTAGTAAAATAGACACTGTTAATAATGTGATCATAAATAATGTATGGAGTGACAGCGCCATTAAATATATATATAGAGCAAATTTAAAGACACTTGGAAATCTACGTCTTAGTCTAAATGAACGTACTTCCTCTCAATTGAAGAATTCAGGTGGTATGCGAATGATAGAAAATCAGGAGATAAGTAATAAGATATCTGAATATTGGGAACTATCCGAAGTAACAAAAAATTTGGGGGTAACATTAGAAGAACTAAAGCTAAAAGCTAGAGAACGCTCGTATTCAATATTTGATCAAAAATATTATATCAATACAGTCACAGGCGAGATAACGAATAATGCAAAATTAATGACAACTGATAAATTAGTATTAACTGAATATGCTAATAGATTAAATCATATTAGAAATTCAATGAAGAATGTTAGAACTCCATTTGTAGCCAAACTAAATGAAAAAGCAAAAGAATTGATCTTGGATTTAAAAAAAGAATTTTCACTTAATGACAAAACCACAGTAATACCTGTATTTAAAAATTAATACCTATTATGGAAGTACATCACCCACACCACCCAACACACAAAAAGAAATGGTCTGAATACCTTGTAGAGTTTGTAATGTTATTCACAGCTGTAACACTTGGCTTTTTTGCGGAGAATGTAAGAGAGCATATGTCTGAAAAGGAGAAAAAGAAAGAGCTGCTTCAAACAGTTGCACGTGATTTGGAAACGGACTTGAAACAATTTGAGTTTCACAAAAATTTTGGTCAGGAGAAAATAAAGAATTGTGATAGCTTAATTGCAATTAACAACGGAGATCAATCTAAAATTGATCAAAAAAAATATTATGAGCTTTTCTTAAAAACAATATGGTGGTGGCATTTTAATCCAAATGAAAAAAGCAGAAATGAAGCTGAAGCAAAAGGATACTTCTCCGAAAAAGAGAATTCTGAATTAAACTTCTATATTTCTAAATTCAATTTCTTCAAAACGGATTTAAAAGATATGGAGGCGTTTGAAAATGAAGCTGATAAAGCAATTATTGGAGAGCTTCCAAACTTTACTGAACATGGTTTATTAGATAAACAATTAAGATTCCCTGGCATCGACATTCCTAGTAAAATAGGCATCAAGAAAATTAGTCCTGCTACTGCAATAAAAATGAATTATCAATATTCGATGTTAAAATTATGTAGTGATATATACATTATGAATATTGACTCAATGACAGTATATGCTAAAAAAGCAATTGAAGTAATAAACAAAGAATATAAATAATGGAAGTACATCACCACCCACATTTAGCTCATAAAGAAAAACCTTGGAAAGAATACCTGTTAGAAGGTTTAATGATTTTTCTGGCTGTTAGCATGGGATTTATTGCCGAAAACATAAGAGAACATCTTTCTGAACAAAACAAGAAGAAAGAACTTTTAGAAATAGTGAGTCAAGATTTTAATAAAGACTTAGATCAACTAATATATCATGAGAATTTTGCGAAAGAAAAATTAGATATGTGTAACAAGTTATTAAAATATTTTGAAGGAGATCATAATGCAATTAGTCAAAATCAATATTATCATGGATTAGGTGTAATAAAAGGATGGTGGTTTTTTAATCCTGAAGAAAAAAGCAGGATCGAAGCGGAGTCCAATGGATATTTTTACACTAAAGAAAACAGTGAATTGGCCAATGTGATAATTAGATTTAATTTCTTTAAAAATGATTATAAAAATACTGAGGAGCACGAAGAAACATTAATCGACAAGTTTAATAACCAAATTCCATACATATCTGATTTTAATGTTTTTCTTTCTCAAAATCATTACCCTGAACCGAAGATACGTGATTCATTTGGAGTAAAAAATATAGTCCAATCGGAATTATTAAAAACCAAATACATTATTTCAGAAATTATTTTTAATAATAATATTTATTTAAATGATATAGATTCGATGAAGCTTTATGCAAAAAAAGCAACTGAAATAATAAAAAATCAAAATAAATAATGGAAGTACATCACCCACACCATCCAACACACAAAAAGAAATGGTCTGAATACATAATTGAGTTCGTAATGTTATTTACGGCTGTAACTTTAGGCTTTTTTGCCGAAAATATTAGAGAACATTTGGCGGAGAATGAAAAGAAGCAAGAATTAATGAAAATTGTGTCATTAGATTTACAAAGAGACCTAAACCAGCTAGCTTTTCACCAAAGTGACTACGCTGTTAAATTTAAAACCTGTGATAGTTTAATAAATATTTTAGACGCAAGCCCTAAAGATATAAATGCCAATACCTATTATAATCTTTTATGCATTCATCTTGGTTACTGGAATTTTAATCCTAATGATAAAAGCAGATCCGATGCCGATTCAAAAGGATACTTTAGAAATGCAGAAAATGCCGAATTAGCTTATTACATTTCAAAGTATAACTTCTTTTTAATGGACTACAAAACCATTGAAGATGAAGCAACCCGCAATAGATTTAAGCTACAAGAGGAAATGCCGTATATGACTGAGGAAAAGTATTACAACCAAGTGGCATTAGTGGATTTTGAAAAAATACCAAAAATAGCAGGTATTAAACCTTTTGATAAAGATGCAGCAAAGCGCGTAAAATACATCACATTAAACTGGAAGCATTTATACCATGGATTTCAATTTGACATAGACTCTCTTGATTTCTACGCTAATAAGGCAATTAAACTAATAGATAAAAAGTATAACTAATGGAAGTACATCATCACTCTCATCACCCAAAAAAATGGAAAGAATATATATCAGAGTTTATGATGTTGTTTCTAGCAGTATTTGCTGGATTTTTAGCTGAATCATACTTAGATTATCGAACTGAGCGTCATAAGGAACATGACTACTTAGTTAGTTTAGTATCTGATTTGAAAATTGACTCCGCAGACATAAGCATCAAGGAGTTAAATATGAAATTAGTTACTGACTGTGGATCTAAAGTCACAGATATTGTGTATCAAGACAAATGGATGGAAAAATATGCAGACAGTATGTATATATGGTGCGAAAACATCTTTGATACTGAAGTGGTTTTACAATATGCAGATGGGACTATCGACCAATTAAAAAATGCAGGTGGATTTAGGCTCATTAAAAGCAAGCTAATAACTGAAAAAATTAAAGATTATATAAAAGGCCAATCTAGAATGAAAGGACAAGAAGAAGGATGTGGTCATACTTTTGATCGTTTTTTAGATATGCGAGGTGATCTTATGTATTCAAAGGTGTTTACCTATTCAGGCGATATATTGAAAGGCAGATCAACTATAACATTGTTAAGTGAAAAACTTAATTCAATAAAAGAAAAAAATGGAAGTAAGTTCTTAAATGGCAACCAAACAGAATTTATAAAGTTATCAAATATCTCATTTAATTACTCTGGTCAATTATTTGTATATAGAGCAATGGCAATTGCACAAAAAGAAAAAGCAACAGAACTAATAAAATTAATTGAAGAAGAAATAAAATAAAAATGGAAGTACATCACCCACACCACCCAACACATAAAAAGAAATGGTCTGAATATATTATTGAGTTTGTAATGTTATTCACGGCGGTTACGTTAGGTTTTTTTGCAGAAAATATTAGAGAAGGCATTGCCGAGAAGCATAAGAAGGAAGAGCTGTTAGCTGCGGTAGTTCGTGACTTCAAAACCGACAAAATTGAAATAGATCGACACCGACAAATGGTAAAAGAAAGAATAGTTATTTGTGATAGTTTCACAAAATATCTT
>CANFLP010000057.1 GCA_947447835.1 Bacteroidota bacterium | reverse complement strand
CCTAATACACAAAGAGCTTACAAAGCTGCTGGTGTTGGAACAATTGTAGTGGGTGATGAAAACTACGGAGAAGGTAGTTCTCGTGAGCATGCTGCAATGGAGCCACGTCACTTAGGTGTTCGCGTGGTATTGACTAAATCATTTGCACGTATCCACGAAACCAACTTGAAAAAGCAGGGTATGTTGGCTTTAACTTTTGCAGATAAAGCAGACTATGATAAAATTCAAGAAGACGATAGCATTGATGTAACTGGTTTAACAAGTTTTGTGCCAGGCACACCGATAACTTTAGTATTAACACACAAGGACGGAACATCTGATACCATTAAAGCAAACCATACTTATAACCAACAACAAATTGAGTGGTTTAAAGCAGGTGGTGCATTAAATATCATCAGAAAGCAAGTTGCAGGGTAATATTTGTACGGCTTTTATAAAATATATAGCCTAATAAATATTCTCTTAAGATTTTTAAAAACCCTCTGAAAATTCAGAGGGTTTTTAATTTCCTACACTTTATCAATCGCCAGCTAGATTCACTTAAAATTTTATCTTAATTTTAATACATGATAAACACAGCACTTGTTTCATTTGGCATGAGCGGAAAGGTTTTCCATGCTCCCTTTATTTCAACCAACCCTGACTTTCATTTAGTGGGTAGTTGGGAAAGGTCTTCAAAAAATATTGAAGCGGCCTACCCTGGCACTAAATCATATGATAGTTATGAAGCCTTATTAGCAGATCCTACTATTGATTTGGTAGTGGTGAATAGTCCCAACGATTCTCATTATGCTTATGTAAAAAGTGCATTACTTGCTGGTAAACACGTAGTATGTGAAAAAGCATTTACCAATACTTCGGCCGAAGCAAAAGAATTAGACGAGCTGGCACAAAAGAAAGGATTAAAATTAGCAGTCTACCAAAACAGAAGATACGATGCCGATTTTTTAACGCTTCAAAAATTAATAAAGGAAGATGAAATTGGCGATTTATTAGATGTTCAAATTTCATTCGAAAGATACCGCACCACCTTAAGTCCTAAGAAGCATAAAGAGTCTGTAACACCGGGTTCGGGGTTATTGTATGACCTAGGACCACATTTAGTAGACCAAGCATTAGTTTTATCAGGAATGCCGCTAGCAGTATTTGCTGACATTAGAATTACAAGAAAGGTGGGTATTGTGGATGATTATTTCACCATGATTTTATATTACCCAGGCCATAGAATTACATTAACGAGTGGCATGGTGTTTATGCATCAATTGCCCGGTTATAAAATTTATGGAACTAAAGGAAGTTTTATCAAAAACAGATCCGATATACAAGAAGCAGCGTTAATTGCAGGTATAAAACCAAACGCGGCCAATTGGGGTGAAGAAGCAGCCGAGGATTATGGCACGCTATACACGGACCATAATGGCCTTATCACAAATCGTATAGTACCAAGCATACCTGGCAATTATGGAATGTTCTACGAAAAAATGGCCGATGCAATATTAAACAATGCGCCTGTTCCTACTACTGCACAAGAAGGCACCAATATTATTCGTGTATTAGAAGCAGCACGTAATAGTGCATTTAATAAAAGAGTGGTGGGTATTTAATAAATAAAAGACGTTTTCGGAACTTATAACTAATCAAGTATTATATTAGAATTGAAAAGATTTTATGGCGCACCCTTATTTAACCCCAATTAAAAAAATATTTGCAGCCAACTCAGATGCTACTATTGCAAAAGGTGCAAAAGCTTATTTGCTCAATCAATTTGAGTTTTATGGTATTAAAACTCCCTTGAGAAGAAAATTAAGTAAGGAATTTTACAAAGCCAACCCAATTAAGGATCACAATGAATTAAGCATACTGGTAAAAGCATGTTTTAATGAGCCACAAAGAGAATTGCATTATTTTGCAATTGAATTATTAGGGCATCATAAAAAACTATGGAGTAAAAAAACACTACCCCTTATCGAGTGGATGATAACGCATAATAGTTGGTGGGATTCAGTGGACAGTACCAATACACATGTGATAAGCAAATTCTTTTTACAGTTTCCTGAGTTTATTGAGGAGTATACCTACAAGTGGAATCGTTCAGATAATAAATGGTTAAAACGAATGAGTATTTTATTTCAACTAACTTATCGCGAAAAAACCAATACTACCCTTCTTACTGAATACATTGAGCATACACAATTAGAGGAAGATTTTTTTATTAGAAAAGCCATTGGGTGGGCATTACGTGCATATGCATACACCGACACAAAATGGGTAGTGCGTTTTGTAAAATCTCACCCTCAGCTTTCAAACTTGTCAAAGCGCGAAGCGTTGAAGCATCAGAAAAGTTTAGAAAACTAAAAAGCCCCGAACAAATCGAGGCTTTTAATATTTATGTGATCCGAAAATTACATTTTCTTTGCATCTTCCAAAAACTTAGCTAAACCAATATCAGTTAAAGGATGTTTTAACAATCCTAGGATAGAATCCAAAGGACAAGTACAAACATCAGCACCTGCTTCGGCTGCTTTTACAATATGCAAAGCATTACGAATAGAGGCTGCTAAAATTTGAGAAGTAAAACCTTGCACATCATAAATGTGGCGGATTTGGCTAATTAATTCCATTCCATCCCAAGAGCTATCGTCGATACGACCAATAAATGGAGATACATAAGTAGCACCTGCTTTTGCAGCTAAAATAGCTTGGCCTGCAGAAAATATCAAAGTACAATTGGTACGAATACCGTTATCTGTAAACCATTTAATTGCTTTAATACCATCTTTAATCATAGGTACTTTCACCACAATGTTTGGATGAATTGCTGCTAATTTTTTACCTTCTTCTACCATTGTAGCAAAGTCAGTAGACAAAACTTCGGCACTAATATCACCATCCACTATTTCGCAAATTGCTTTGTAATGTGCAGCAATTGCAGCTTCCCCTTTAACGCCCACTTGCGCCATTAAAGAAGGATTGGTGGTAACACCATCCAAGATGCCTAATTCGTTTGCTTCCTTGATTTGAGCTAAATTACCCGTGTCGATAAAAAATTTCATATTGGTCGGTTTATAGTTGAAAAAGTCTTTTAAAAAACAAATGCCACTTTAATACTAAAAAGTGGCAGGCTACTCACATCGCACCGCTCAACCGCTTATCCTTGCTACATTCCTGTCCTGGGGAGGTTCAGCAGGAGCTGGTCGTGTAAGACCTGCCGGTGCAAATGTAGTACAAATGAGGGGATTAAAAAAGACCATTTAAAGCTCCATTTATTACCAATTCTGCTTGGAATTGATACTAGAAAACCCAACTAATTGATCATACCTAGTGCCTGGGGCATGGTAATAAACAAATATGCTATAGTTATTCTCTGTTTCCCAATGGTTTCCTTCAGTGTCTGTAAAATCGTCCATATCATTGGGTTCATTCCTGTCTCGTAGGATATAACTATAACTGTAATATCCCTGCTTTAATAAAAGTGTTTTTTGGTATAACCCTAGCTTGGGGTCGAAACGCATTTCTGATCCAGCATCCAACACATTGTTTGTAATGGCGCCAGTGAGGTATAATTTTTGATCCAAATAAGGTATGTGATCTTTAGGTAAATAAGTAAACACAACTTGTGCATAATCATTTTGAGTTTCACTTTGCAATGACTCTGTATTCATAATTAAATACCCTCCATTTAAATCATTAAAACTGGAGTACAGCATATTTGCCCTAGTCATATCTGGCTTAACAAAAACAATTGATGTAACACCCTTATTATCAATTTCTGCGATTCTATCTGACCTTAATCTTAAACTTTGTAAGTCCAACCACCTACTTTCTTTGCCAGCAGGGAATAATAATTCCGCTTCATTATTAAATTCTAAAACCGTATTCCTGATAAAGCTGGGTGCAGTAACTACTTTGGCGTCATTGTATCGATAGTTTTGAATTACCCTAACAAATAATTGATCATTTTGAAATGAAGGAATATTTTTTACATCAACACCGAGTTTAATTTTTTGATGTGTTCTTGATATGGCTCCATCAAATGGTTCCTGGACATTTGCTGCGACAGCTACTAAGTCCTCAACAACATACAAACGTCTAGTGAAAACTAAATTCTCTTTATTCCCGTCCTTGTAAATTTTTAAAATATAATTGCCAGATAATTTAGGACTACAGTTGCTATTAGGAAAACTGAATTGATAATGAAAATACCGCTGCGTAGCAATAGAGGATACAGTGTAATTAGCGATTTTATTTTGATTAAACCCTTTTACATAATCAAAGTCATTCATTTCTATTGACTGCCAATTACTATCTACTAATTCTACAGCATAATAATAGTCCTGGTATTGGGCTTTAAAATCATCAAAACTAATTTGTAATGGGCTATTTGTATTTAAATGAATTACTGGTGGCGCCAAAGGTTGGCCAGTTGGGTAAACCTGAACTGTGTGTATTGAAGCTACAAAAATTTTGTCTGGATTTAGCTGTGCATTAACGTTGCCTATGCCAATAGTTGTAAATAAAAAGAGTAGTATCAAGCTTCTTTGCATCATGCACGCTATTTGTTGATAACGAAACTAACTGATTAATCTAAATATATAAAGAGAAAAAACTAGATTTGATGAAAATTTAGCAATTGTCTACTCCATTTGAAATAGCCAAAAAAATAAGCTTCCAAAAACAAAAAAGCTATACCCGCTTTATTGTAAGGCTATCGATTGCTGCAACTTCTATAAGTGTTGCTGCAATTATTTTAACCTTGTCAATTGTGAATGGCTTTCAAGAAAGTATTTCAAATAAGGTTTACCAATTTTGGGGGCATATTAGAATCGCATCGGTGAGTGGCGCACCTATAGAGCGACAAACTAATCCATCATTTTTACTCAATTCATCAGTTGAAAGTTTCACTCCATTTTTAAACCAATCGTCTGTATTATCTTATCGTCAAGATATTGAAGGGGTAATTGTTAAAGGAATACCTGTTGATAGTAAAATCCCTTTTTTAATAAAGGGGAAATCCTTGGACATTACAAATGATAGCAATAGAAATTCAATCATTATTTCAGATGCACTTGCATTAAAATTAAACATTCCTCTTGATAGCAGTATTAGACTTTATTTTTTAAATGGTAGCGCTGTACAACAACGCAGAATGAAAGTGATTGGCTTGTATCATTCTGGCATTGAAGAATATGACAGACAATTTGTAATAGTAAATTTGGGCATGTTGCAACAATTGGGCATAAATGACAATCGCATTGAAGGATATAGTGTGCAATTAAAAAAAGGAATATCCATTGAAGCAGCAAATAATCAAATTCAAAAGCAATTACCAGCTAATTTAGTGTCCACTAGTATCAATGATTACTACCCACAAATTTTTGATTGGATAGGTGTACAAACAGTCAACCGAAATGTAACTATAAGTATACTCCTGCTTATTGCAATAGTAAATTTGCTTACCTGCTTATTTATATTAATGCTAGAAAGAGTAAATATGATTGGCACTTTAACTGCCATGGGTGCATCCCATAGCTTTATTCGACAAGTGTTTTTATATCAAGCAAGCTTTATATGTTGGATGGGCATAGGCATTGGGACATGCATAGGCATTGGACTCTCTTTTTTACAACAACATTTTGGAATTATTCAATTAGACGAAGCTGCCTATTTTATAAAAACCCTCCCAATTCAAATGAATGCTTTACAAATAGTATGGGTTATTATAGGAACTGCCTTAATAAGCTACTTGTCTTTCTTAGTTCCTACACTTTGGATTCATAAGATTTCCCCAGCTAAAGCCATCAAGTTTGATTAATGCTAGCTCATTTTCCAATGAGACAATACAATACCTGTAGCAACAGCCGCATTTAAAGATTCAGCTCCTCCAAATTTCGGAATGGATACTGGATGTGTAATAAGGGTTTTTAGAGGATTTCTAATGCCCTTAGATTCATTTCCAATTACCAGAAAGCCATTAGATGGCATTTTTTGCTCATATATAGAAATGCCAGAAAGTAATGTACCTATCACTGGAAGCTTTTCTTTAACAATTATCTCCTCAATTTGAACCTCCTGCACACTAACCCTAAAACAACTTCCCATCGTACTTTGAATCACTTTAGGATTATATACACTTGCAGTGTCTTCGGTTACTAAAATATGAGTTAACCCAAACCAATCAGCAGTACGAATGATGGTACCCAAATTCCCAGGATCCTGAATGCCATCAAGTACAATGGTAAGCTGCTTGCTGTAGTCAATCCCCGCATTGGTTTCATTTTTACGCACTAAAGCAATTACCTGGTTGGGAGTTTGCAAATGACTTAAACGGGATAACATAATATCATCCACTTCTTCAATATCTCCACTACTGTTCCCCAATTTCCCCTCCCATGCTGGAGTAGCATAAATTTTTTCAATCACGCAATTTGCCTTAATGGCTTCTTCCAACATTTTTGGCCCTTCAATGATAAATACAGATTCTTGCGCCCAATGTTTTTTATGGGCAAAAGATTGAATATATTTGAGCTCATTCTTATTTATCATTTTCATGCTATTACGGAAGCTTAAAAATATTAGTTTCTTCTCAAGATTCTCATTACTTGGCCTTTTATTTTTGATAAATGCTTGTACAGATATCAAAAAGGCAATGGTACATGACTATCCTAAAGAAAAAGCATTCGTATTTGACAATAAGATTGTAATTAAGGATGCAGAATCAAAAAACACTTTGCATGAACTTAGCTATAATTTAGACACCTACTGGGATGATAGCTTAAAAGCAAAAAGAGTTAGGCAGTTTGGCATATTCAATAACTTAATACAACCCATTGCCTATAATCCCGATCGTTTGGACCGAAGTGTTCATTATATGCAAACCTATCTGGCTTCCAAAGGATACCACCACCCCAATCTAAATGTAATTGTCAAAACGGATACGGTACACAATGAATATAGAGTGCATTTAAGCATGGTGGTACAGCTAAATAAAAAAACGGTGATTGATACAGTCACTTATCAACTTGGTAATCCAAATTTACAATTGCTTGCTATTGCAAATAAAGAATTTGCATATGTAAAAAAAGGAATGGCTTTTTCTAATGAGCGAATAAACAATGAACTAGACAGGCTAGTAGCTCTTTTTAGGTCAAATGGTTTTTACTATTTTACTAAGGAGAAAATATTTGCTGAGGTTGACACCATGAATCAATCTTTGATGCTGCTGAAATTAGACCCTTTAGCCCAAGTGAACCAAGTTCAAGATGCAAGCAAAAAAGAACAGGAAAATCCTAGTTGGAAAATTAGTTTTCAACTTAGAAACACCGACACTACTATTACAAAAGCATACGCCATTGGTCATCAAATTTTTTACTCTGACATAAGTTTATCAGACAACCCTGATACAATCATTAAGAAAGGGTTATTGAATACTGAAGTTTACAATGACATTACGCATCAATACAATAAGTTTAAGTTTAAAACTAGCTTGTTTGAAGAGCAGTCCATGATTCATAGTGGAAGTGTATACAACGAACATCTTTTTTACCAAACATTGAATAACTTAAGTGGGCTTGGCGCTTGGCAACAAATTGATGCAAGAACTACGCTACAAAATGATAGTGTTTATTTGCATTATTTTTTAGTTCCAGCCTTAAGACGCAGTTTTAGTGCTGACTTGGAAGGAAGTAAAAACACGGCTCAAATTGGCGCAGGTAACTTACTAGGTCTCTCCACAAGTATCACTTACCGAGACCGTAATGTTCAAAAAAAATCTATACAATCCATATCTAATATTAGAGCAGGTGTAGAATTAGATTTAAACAATACCAATTTAACGCAAACCTTATTAATGAACATTGGGCAAACTTATAGTTTCCCGAAATTATTAATCCCATTTAAAGTTATCCCAAAAATATATAGCATTAATTCCAAGACCAATTTCACCTTAAACGGATCTTATATAGACAGACTAGATTATTATCAATTAAAATCTTTCACCACCAATTGGGGATATGAATGGAAAAGAAATAAATTAGGAAAGGAAGATGTGTTGTCTTATAAGCCTATTAATGTTGAGTTATACAATTTGACAAAATTTGCAAAATTAGATAGCTTACTCTTATTAAATCCTTTTTTAAGATCTTCCTTTAATAATGGAAATGTAATAAGTCAAACCATTAGTTATGTGCACTCAGGCCCATCTTTGAATAAACCAAATCAACATAACTATTTACGTATAGGTATTGAAGAAGCTGGTGGTTTATTAGGTTTGTCTCAAGGTATTCAAAAAAATATTTACCAATACATTAAGACCGAAGTAGAATTACGCAAATTAATCAAGTACGATTATAGTGAAATTGCCTGGAGGTTTATGGGCGGATGGGGTAATAACTATAGTAAAGATGCTTCCTTAGGTGGACAGCTTCCCTTCTTTAAACAGTTCACTGCAGGTGGCCCCTATAGTATGCGTGCATGGGGTTTGAGACAATTAGGACTGGGTAGTTCTCAGTTTTATGATACCAGTAGCAAGAGCCAAAATTTTGACAGATTTGGTGACTTACAATTAGAGACTAATTTAGAATACCGATTTAATATTGTACAATTAGGCTCATACAAAATTGCCTCTGCATTGTATACAGATATCGGAAACATCTGGAATACAAGAGACACTAAGCAGGATCCAAATGCAGGATTTAAATTAGATCGCCTTTACAAGGATCTTGCCATTGGTGTGGGTACAGGATTAAGGATTGATTTTAACTACTTCTTAATTCGTGTTGACTATGCTATGAAGATGAAAGACCCCACACGTGATTATAATAATGGATGGTTGGACTTACACAACATGAAATGGACCGAGGTAAAACCCAATGGAACAAGGGTAAATAACTATGCTTGGCAATTTGGAATCGGCCTACCCTTCTAAATTTATTTAAGCAATTACTATTGTTGATTTAAAGCACCATCCTGAGCGGCTAGCAAGGCCTCTGTTTCGTCTCTGAGGTCTTCCCACTGAATTGCATCAGTTACATTAAAGTCGCCAATTTTCGTACGTCTTAATGCGCTCATATATGCGCCTACTCCTAAAGCAGCACCAAAATCATTTACTAAACTTCTGATATAAGTGCCAGTTGAACAAGCTACTCTAAACTCAATATTTGGTAAATCTATTTTAGTAATTTCAAAAGCATCAATTGTGATTTTTCTTGGATCCACTTTTACTTCAATTCCTTGACGAGCTGTTTCATATAAACGTACTCCGTCTTTTTTAATTGCAGAATGTTGTGGAGGTAGCTGCATAATTTCTCCCGTAAAAGGAATGGTAGCAGCTTTAATTTGATCGATGGTTAAATGATCGATGGATTTGAAATTTTCAGGCTCAGATTCTAAATCATAAGTGGTGGTGGTGGCGCCAAGCACCAAGGTCCCTGTGTACTCTTTTCTCATTCCCATGTAATCGGTTATTTGCTTGGTACATTTCCCAGTACAAATAATTAATAAGCCAGTAGCTAAGGGATCTAAAGTGCCCGCATGCCCTACCTTGGTTACCAATGTAAGTCCACGAACGCGCCTAATCATTTTGAAAGAAGTCCAATTCAATGGCTTATCTATTAACAAAACTTTTCCCTCTAAATAGGGCACAAAAGCATCTGGAATAGGTCCTTGTTTCCGCATCTTGATTTTTCTTAGTATGCTCTAGCGAATAATACTCTTTGTGTAGATGGACTGCCTGTTAAAATACATTTACCCGCTTCTAAAACATTATCCAAAGGAATACAACGAATGGTTGCCTTTGTTAATTCTTTAATTTTCTCTTCGGTTTCTGGAGTTCCATCCCAATGCGCAGCAACAAATCCAGTTTTAGTATCTAAAATATTTACAAACTCATCCCATGTTTCTGCCTTCGTAATATGCTCGTCACGATATTGCTTAGCACGATTAAATAAGTTGTCTTGAATCTCTAATAATAAATTGCTAACTGTTTCGGTTAATCCTTCCATAGAAATAGTCGTTTTTTCTTTCGTATCACGACGTGCAATTTCTACTTGGTTACTTTCCAAATCTCTTGGACCCACGGCAATACGAACAGGTACTCCTTTTAATTCATATTCGGCAAATTTCCATCCTGGTCTTTGATTGTCTGAATTGTCATATTTAACACGAATGCCAGCAGCTTTGAATGAAGCAACAATGGCATTTACTTTTTCATCTAAAATTGCTTTTTGTTCTTCCCCCTTAAAAATAGGAACAATCACCACTTGTATTGGTGCAATTCTTGGAGGCAATACCAATCCTTGGTCATCACTATGTGTCATTACTAAGCCCCCAATTAAACGTGTACTTACACCCCAACTAGTTGCCCATACATAATCCAATGTGTTATTCTTATCACTAAATTTTACATCAAATGCTTTGGCAAAATTCTGTCCTAAAAAGTGTGATGTCCCTGCTTGTAAAGCCTTTCCGTCTTGCATCAATGCTTCAATACAATAAGTGTCTTCTGCACCAGCAAATCTTTCATTCGCCGATTTTACTCCTTTAATTACAGGAACAGCCATCCAATTTTCTGCAAAGTCTGCATACACATTTAACATTTGAATCGTCTCTGCTACAGCCTCCTCTTTAGTTGCGTGTGCTGTATGTCCTTCCTGCCATAAAAATTCGGCTGTACGTAAAAATAATCTTGTTCTCATTTCCCATCTTACCACGTTCGCCCATTGATTTACTAAAATTGGTAAATCACGATAAGATTGAATCCAAGTTTTATAGGTGTTCCATATAATAGCTTCGCTTGTTGGACGCACAATTAATTCCTCTTCCAATTTTGCTTCGGGATCTACCATTAATTTACCCTTATGGTCTGGGTCAGTTTTTAATCGATAGTGCGTTACAATGGCACATTCCTTTGCAAACCCCTCTGCATTCTTTTCTTCGGCCTCAAATAATGACTTGGGAACAAACAATGGGAAGTAGGCATTTTGGTGCCCTGTATCCTTAAACATTTTGTCTAATGCAGCTTGCATATTTTCCCACAGCGCGTAACCATAAGGTTTAATAACCATACATCCTCTTACTGCACTATAATCTGCCAATTCGCCTTTTAAAACAAGGTCGTTATACCATTGTGAATAGTCAGCTGCTCTGGTTGTTAGTTCTTTTGCCATTTTTGATAAATCTTAACATTTTGAGTT